>CAJPFZ010000130.1 GCA_905339355.1 Burkholderiaceae bacterium | reverse complement strand
TGTGCGACCCGCCCTTCGTTCAGCACGATCACGCGGTTGGCCGAGGCGATGGTCTCGGGCCGGTGCGCGACGATGACGCGTGTGAGGTGCAGCTGGCGCACGGCCTGGTTGACAAGCCGCTCCCGGTCGACGTCGAGAGCGCTCGTCGCTTCGTCGAGCAGCAGGATCTTTGGCCGCTTGTAGAGCGCACGCGCCAGCAGCAGGCGTTGCTTCTGCCCGCCCGAGATGCTGGTGCCCATGTCGCCGATCAGCGTGTGGTAGCCCATCGGCATCGCCTGGATCTCGTCATGCACCGAGGCCACCTGGGCGCACTCCTCGACCCAGGCGAAGTCGGGCTTGGCGTCGAAGAAGCAGATGTTGTCGATGATCGAGCCGGCGAACAGCTGATCGTCCTGCATCACGGTGCCGATCATCTCGCGCCACGTGCGCAGCCCCAGGTGCGCGAGCGGCACGCCACCGATGCGCACCTCGCCGACCTGCGGCTCGTGGATGCCCAGCATCAGCTTCAAGAGCGTCGTCTTGCCACAGCCTGACGGCCCGGCGATCGCGACCGACTCACCCGGCTCGATGACGATGTTGACACCCTTGAGCACCGCCGGCTCGCTGTCCGAGTAGCGGAAGCCCACGCCGCGCAGCTCGATGCGCGCGCTCAGGTCCTGCCGCGGCGGCACCAGCACTTCCGGCTCCGGCGGCGTGAGCACGATGTCGGCCAGTCGCTCGCCCTGCAGCTTGAGCATCTTCAGCTCGACCGCCTTGTCGATCAGACCGCTCACCCGCTGCGCGAACTGCTCCTTGTAGGCGAAGAAGGCGAACAGCATGCCGACGGAAAAGCTGCGGTCCAGCACCAGCAGCGCGCCGACCCAGATCACCGCCACGCGTTCGAGTCCGAACAGCATCTTGTGCAGCACGCCCAGCACCAGGTCGAGCTTGCGTGTGGCGATGTTGGCGTTCATCGCGTCGACCACCAGGTTCATGAAACGCGCCTGGCGGTCTTCCTGGCGGTTGAAGAGCTTGATCGACTGCACCCCGCGCAGCGACTCGAGGAAATGGCTGTGCTTCTTGGCGTCGTGGATGATGGCTTCTTCGGTCGCCTCGCGCAGCGGGCGGAAGAAGGCCCAGCGCAGCAATGCATAGGCCGCCACGCAGCCGAGCGCAATCGCCGTCAGCGTGCCGCTGTAGATCCACATCATCACCAATGTCAGCACCACCAACAGTCCGTCGAGCACCACCTCGATGAACGAGGTGGTCATCGTCTGCTGGATCTGCTGGATGGCGCCGAAGCGCGACATCACGTCGCCGGTGTGCCGCTTCTCGAACCACGACACCGGCAGGCGCATCAGGTGCGCGAACACGTTGGACAGCCACTGCAGGTTCAGCGTCGACGAGAGGTACAACACCGCCCAGGAGCGGATCGCGCCGGTGGCCACCTGGATGAACACCAGCAGCCCGAAGCCAAGCCCGAGCGTGACCAGCAGATCGCGGTCGGCGCCGACCAGCACGCCGTCGACCACCCATTGCATGAAGAACGGCGACAGCAGCACGAAGAACTCGAGCGCCAGCGCGAGCCCGAATATCTGCAGCAGCGAGCGCTTGAGCCCGCTGACCCGCCCGAGCAGCTGGCGCAGCGTCACCGACTGCCGCTCGACGCGCGGCTCGAACTCGGCTGCCGGCGTCAGCTCGAGCACGACGCCGGTGAAGTGCTTCGAGAGTTCATCCATCGTCAGTCGACGAATGCCACGCGCCGGATCGTGGATCACCGCCTTTCCGTGGCGGATGTCGGCCAGCACGACGAAGTGGTTCAGATCCCAGTGCAGCACGCACGGCAGTTGAAGCTGCGACAGGTGCTCCATCTCGGCGCGCAGCGCCCGCGGGTTGAGCTGCATCTGGCCCGCGATACGGGTCAGGTCGACCATCGTCGCGCCCTTGAGAGAGAGCTGAAAGCGCTGGCGCAGCGTCGGCATGTCGGTGTGCAGGCCGTGGTAGGCCGCCACCATCGCCAGGCTCGCAAGCCCGCACTCGGCCGCTTCGGTTTGCAGCAGCAGCGGCACGCGCGGGCGGCCGAAGCCGAGTCTGAGAGAAGAAAAGAATCCAGCCATCGTCGCGCTCAGGAGCTGTGCATCTCGAATCGTTCGCAGCGCCGGTCTACACGCGGCCCGTGACGCTCAGCAGCGGCTCGAAGATCCACTCGATGAGGCGGCGCCGGTCGAGCATCACGTCGGCCTCCAGCTGCATGCCCGCCACCAGCGGCTGCGCCTGCCCGTAGGCCTTGACGGCCTGCTGGTCGAGCGCGACGGTGATTCGGTACAGCGGCTCGGCCGAGGGCGTGGCCTTCAGGGCTTCGGGCAGCGGCAGGCCGGCCAGCTCGGTTGCCTGCAGCGGCGTGCGCGAGACCTGCAGCACCTGGCCGGCGTGGTGGCCGAACTTCTGGTACGGGAAGGCCTGATAGCGCAGCTGCACCGACTGCTCCGGGCGCACGAAGCCGACCGCGCTCGACGGCGCGAACAGCTGAGCCTGGAGCTTGGCGTCGGCGGGCAGCAGGCTCGCGAGTGCCGAGTTGGGCGTCACGGGGTGGCCGGGCTCGGCCAGCACCGCGGTGACGATGCCGTCTTGCGGGGCGCGGATGACCACCGTCTGCTTGGCCGCGTTCTCCGCCGAGGCGCCGGCCAGTGCCGCGAGTTCACGCTCGATCTCGCCGATGGCGGTCACACTGCGCAGCGGCTCCTCGCGGCGGCGCGTCTCGAGCACGCCGATCTCGCGGTTCTGCGCGGCACGCTTGAGCGACAGCGACTGCAACTTGGCCTGCACTTCCAGCACGTCGGCCTTCTTGCTGCGAAGGTGCGCAGGCGACACGAAGTTCTCGTCCTTTAGCGATTCGTACTGCGCGAGATCCTGCCGCTTGAGCAGCAGCTGTTCCTCGTAGAGGCGCGCCTCGGCGTCCATCTGCACCAGCTCGCCGCGCATGTCGGCGATCTGCCGGTCGAGCCCGTCGATCTGCTCGCGGCGCAGCTGGTTGGCGTGGCGAACAGCGTCCTGCAGGCTGCTGCGGCGCGCAGAGAGGCTGGTTTGCACGGCGGCCTGCGTGTCGCCGCTCAGGCTGGCGCGATCGATGGTCAGCACGAACAGCACGTCGCCGCGCAAAACCGCGCGGCCTTCCACGGCATGGCTTTCGGAGACGATGCCGGCCTGCGGCGGCACCAGCCGCAACACACCGCGATCGGGCACCAGGTAGCCGGTGATGTGCGCCTTGCGCGTGTATCGGCCTTCGAAGAGGAAAGCGCCGACTGCAACGGCGATGAAGAGGACCAGCGCCGTCAACACGGCCAGCGGCACGGGCCGCACGAGCTGGATGCTGCCGAGCCAGGATTGCTGGCGGCCTTCGATGACTTCTGGGCGGAAAAGGCTGGCCATGCAGGGGTGGCGGAAATGCGTTACGAGGGAGCATTGCAGCAGCAAGGCCTCCACGGCGCAACTGCAAGGTCTTACAGCTGCGCCCCACGCACGGCGAGCACGGCGCCCCACCCGGCGCAGCCGACTCAGCGGATCAGCTTCATGCGCAGCGCTTTTACGACCGCATGGTGCTTGTTCACGCCGCCCAGCTTCTGCGTCGCGTTGCCCAGATGGCGGGCCGCCGTTTGCGCGCTGATGCCCAGGATCTGCCCGACCTCCCATGCCGTCTTGCCTTCGGCCGTCCAGCGCAGGCACTCGAGCTCGCGC
>CAJPFZ010000129.1 GCA_905339355.1 Burkholderiaceae bacterium | reverse complement strand
AAAAGAAGGCTTGGCAGGACAGGCGTGGAAGTCAGCATCCTCGGCCTCGGCGGAGAGGGCATCTTGCGTACAGTAGGCCGTGAGCAGGAAGCCGACACCCTCATAAACCTGGCCCTTGACCTGGGGATAAACTACATGGAGTCCGCCAGGGCCTATTCAGACAGCGAAGTCTACTACGGGCTTGCCTTGAGGGAAAGAAGGCAGCAGGTCTTTCTTGCCAGCAAGTCCCACGCGAGGGATAAAAAAGGCGCCGCCGCCCATCTCGAGCAGAGCCTCCGGAATATGAAGACCGACTACCTCGACCTGTGGATGATACACGACATGAGGACAGAGGATGACATAAGCGCCGTGTTCGGCCCCGGAGGAGCGCTCGAAGCCTTTGTGGAGGCCAGGGAAAAGGGGCTGGTCAAATACATAGGCGTCACCGGCCACCACGACCCGGTCATAATAAGGAAGTGCCTCGAGGCCTTTGACTTCGATACCGTCCTCGTGCCGGTGAACCCGGCCGAACCTTTCTACAAGTGCTTCCTCGACGAGGTCGTGCCGATCGCCAGCGTGAAAGACACGGCCATAATGGGCATGAAGGTCTACATGAAAGGGCAGCTCCAGGCCCCGAAGAGGCTGCTGTTGAGCTACGCGCTCACCCAGCCGATAGCGACCGCAGTTGTAGGGTGCGACAACGCGGAGCAGATGAACGAGAACGCGGAGGCCGCGAGCACGTTCCAGCCTTTGAAGTACAAGGAGATACAGAGGTTTGGGCAGATGATTGAGCCGTATGCGCGCCAGCTCCTCTATTATAAGCCTTAGCGGCTGCTGAAAAAGCTACATCTGCTTTGTTGTCAGCGTCACTCGTCATTGCGGCGTACAGACAACGTACGCCTCATGCCTCGTTCCTTGACGCCTCGCATATGAAGCTTTTTGAGCAGCCTTGAAAATTGTCCTTTTTCCCGATCTCTTTGTCAGGGCGGAAGTAAAAATGCTCACATATTGTCATATATGCTCCGCTTTTTACTTCCACCCTTCCTCGACCTCGGAAAAAAGTCCAAATTTTTAAGCGTACCTCAAAAAGCAAATCACAGGCTCCGCTAATCACGAACCGACAAAAAGATGGGGAATTTCAGGCAGCACGTCAGGAAACCCCGACCTCGACGAGTATCAGCTCGGTCTCTTCGGCCGCGGTGATGGCGACCTCTTTTTCGCCGACGGCCTTTGCCGCCCCGAAGCGTTTCACGAGCCTGCCGTTCACCTTTATCGGCCCGCCTTCGAGCACGTAGACGTACGCTCCCCTTCCTGGCGCAAGCTTGTGCTTTACCGTCATCTCTTTTTCGAGGAATGAGGAGAGGACTTTCGCGTCGGCATGGATGGGAAGCGCGCCGCCGCCCCCGGGAGCGACGACCGGAAGGAGCCTGCCGGTGCGCTCCGCCCGTTCGACTTCCATCTGCTCGACAGATGGGGGGAGCCCTTTTTCTTCTGGGTAGAACCACATCTGGATGAAGCGCAGAGGCTCATCCGGCCTGTTGTTTATCTCGGAGTGCCACATGCCTGAGCCGACGGTCGTGTGCTGAACCCAGCCCTTTTTGAGGACCCCTCCCTTGCCGTGCTCGTCGGCGTGGCGGAACTCGCCCCCGGCGCAATAAGTCACGACTTCTATTTCCCTGTGCGGGTGAAGGGGCCAGGTGGCCCCTGGAGAGAGCGTGTCGTCGTTTAATACCCTTAGCGCCCCGAAGCTCGTGTTCTCCGGGTCGAAGTAGGGCCCGAAGGAGAAGTGCCACCGGCCGGTGAACGTGCCGTCCTGGATGGCGCCGTCTGCCTTGTATATCTCTTCAGGCTCGCGGACGATTAGCATTTGGCCTCCTTTTAAGCGGCCTTCCCCTTCTCGACGAGGTCCTTTACCGCCTTGAGAGCGGCTTCGAAGTCGACGCTGCCGGTCGCCTCGGGGACTATCTCCGTGTGGGTTATGTTGTTGTACGCGTCGGCGACGAATATCGAG
>CAJPFZ010000128.1 GCA_905339355.1 Burkholderiaceae bacterium | reverse complement strand
CGTTGGCGCCCTGCACCATCAGGCAGGCGCCGGCCTCGAGGCGGAACGACAGATCGCGGAACAGGCTCTTCTCGCCGCGCACGCACTCCAGGTTGCTGGCTTCAAGCATGGCAAATTGTGCCTAACCCCGGCGCACAGGGGTTTGCGAAAGATCAAAAACGCAATTTTACCTGCTGGAGGGCCCCAGCCGCAGCCTGAGTTGGGCAAGCAGGCGGAAGGGGTGCAGGGCCTCGGGGTCGAGGCGCGGCCAATCCACGGCATCCAGGGTGTTCTTCACCAGCAGGCCGAGGTCGGTGTCGCCTTCCATGACGAGGCGCCGGCTGAAGAACAGGGTGTCGGGGTCTTCCTCGCGCAGGGCCAGGGCGATGAAGTCGCGCGTCGTGGCGGAGATCATGAGATCGGGTTTGCTGCTGCTCACGGCCGGGCGGAAGCCCTTCTCGCTCAGGGTGAACAGCAGGGTGAGGCCGCCGTCGGTGACGCGCAGGCAGACCAGCTTGCCGGCGAGCGGCGTCAGCGTGTCGCGCGGCAGGATGCGGTCCAGCGCGAGGTTGAGCGCCGTGGTCAGGCCGAGGGTGGGCGGCAGCTGCGGCAGACGCTCATGCACCGCGCCGACGAAGCGGGGGAGGGTGAATTGCGGGATGCGCGCGCGGCGCAGGGTGTCGATCAGGTCCATGTCGCCAGTTTACCGCTCAGGCGGCAACCTGGTCGAGCCCCGGCTTGCCGTACCAGAAGCCGTTGCAGGGCGCCGCCACTTCCAGCGCGGCCATGCGGGTGCGCGCCGCGGGCACGTCGAGCGTGCCGTCGAGGTGGGCGCGGAAAACGCCGAGCAGTTCGGTCGTGTGCTGCGATTGCGGGCTGATGCGCAGGACATCCACGCCCAGTTCGCGCAGGGCGTCGACCTCGCCGATCAGGTTGTAGACCTTCGAGGACTGCGTCTGGATGCCGTTGAGCGTGAGGAACTCCTCGCCCTCGCGCGTCTTGATGAGCAGGCCGTCGGGGAACTCCAGGCACTTGAACTGGCAGTCGTCCTTCTGCAGGTTGAAGTGGCGGGCGGTGAAGCAGCGCGCCGAGAAGGCCAGCGGCAGGCGGCCGTAGGCGAATACCTCGGTTTCCAGTCCGGCGGGGCGGGCAGCCTGCAGTTCGCGCAGGGCGTCGGCCGCCATTTCCACCGGCATCACCCAGCGCGTGGCGCCAAGCTTCGCCATCAGGTTCAGCGTGGCGCCGTTGAAGATGTTGAGGAAAGGGCCGGCGACGAAGGGCCGCTTTTCCTCGGCGAGAATGCGCACCGCGCCCATGTCATTGGCCTCGGTGAGGAAGCCTTTCTCGTCGACGACGCGGCGCAGGGTCTTCAGATCGGATTCGGATTCGATCAGCGTCTGCGTGCCGAGGATGGCCTGCTTGCCGGCGGCGGCGAGTTTTTTCGCGATGTCGGCCCAGTCCTGCACGCGCAGTTCGTGGCGGCGGGCGCAGACGGTTTCGCCGAGATAGACGATGTCGACCGGGGCGCTGGCGATGGCGTCGTAGAAGTCGAAGACCTGCTGGCGCGGCCAGTAGTAGAGCAGCGGCCCAAGTGCTAACTTCATGTCACTTCCAGGGGCGGTAGTAGGCGCCAAGCGTGTGCATATTGCCTTCGGAGACCTTGTTCAGTTCCGCCATCCAGGAATCGCGCACTGAGAAATTTTGTCGGCTGCGCAGCGCCGAATCGATCGCCTCGCGCCACACCTTCGTCACCTGCGCGACGTAGGCCGGGCTCCTCTGGCGGCCCTCGATCTTGATGGCCTTGACGCCGATCTCCATCAGCTTCGGCAGCAGCTCGAGGGTGTTGAGGCTGGTCGGCTCCTCGATGGCGTAGTAGGTCTCGTCGTTCACCTCGAAGCGGCCCTTGCACAGCGTCGGGTAGCCGGTCTTCTCG
>CAJPFZ010000127.1 GCA_905339355.1 Burkholderiaceae bacterium | reverse complement strand
ATCGCCTCGCTCACCGACCTCGAAAGCGTGGCGACGATGGGCTTTCGCGGCGAAGCGCTGGCCGCGATCTCGTCGGTCGCCGAGGTCGGCATCGCGAGCCGCACCGCCGACGCCGCGCATGCACAGCGGCTCGATGCGCGCGCGGGCGAGCTGGTGCCGGCCGCGCGCGGCGTCGGCACGAGCGTCGAGGTGCGCGAACTGTTCTTCAGCACACCGGCGCGGCGCAAGTTCCTGAAGACCGAGGCCACCGAACTCGCGCATTGCGTGGAGGCGGTGCGCCGCCATGCATTGACCCGCCCCGACGTATCGTTCGCGATCTGGCACGAGGGCAAGCTCGTGCAGCAGTGGCGGCGCTGCGAACTCGAAGCGCGTCTGCGCGACGTGCTGGGCGAGGACTTCGTCACGGACAGCCGCGCCGTCGCGCTCGACCTGGGCGTGCTGCGCATCGCCGGCCGCGCGGGCACGCCGGAGTCGGCGCGCGCACGCGCAGACCAGCAGTACGTCTACGTCAACGGGCGCTTCGTGCGCGACAAGCTCATCGCCCACGGCGTGCGTTCGGCCTACGAGGACGTGTTGCATGGCGGGCGCCAGCCCTGCTACGCGCTGTTCATCGAGATCGTGCCCGACCGGGTGGACGTCAACGTGCACCCGACCAAGATCGAAGTCCGCTTTCGCGACTCGCGCGAGGTGCACCAGGCGGTGCGGCGCGCGGTCGAGGCGGCGCTCGCAATCCCCAAAGCCGCAGTGGTGTTGGGCGCCGAGCCCCACGCCGCCCCGCCGCCAACCCCTTGGGCCGCTCCCGGCAGCCACCCGCAGGCGCGCCCCGGCAGCCTCGCGCAAGGGCAGCTCGCATGGCAGCAGGCGAGCGTGTTGTATGCCCGGGAGCCGAGTGCGCCATGGTCGGTCGTCGAACCGCAGAACGCGCCGCCGCCGGCCACCTCGCCCGATCCGCTGCCCACCGGAACCGAGTGGCCGCTCGGCCGCGCGATCGCGCAGATCGCCGGCATCTACGTGCTCGCCGAGAACGCACAGGGCCTCGTGATCGTCGACATGCACGCGGCGCACGAGCGCATCGTCTACGAACGGCTGAAGGCGAGCCTCGGGGCATCGGCGATCGAGGCCCAGCCGCTCCTGATCCCGGCCACCTTCGCCGCCACGCCGCAGGAGATCGCCA
Source organism: Burkholderiaceae bacterium (assembly GCA_905339355.1). GTDB lineage: Bacteria > Pseudomonadota > Gammaproteobacteria > Burkholderiales > Burkholderiaceae_C > Albitalea. The sequence goes on along the minus strand of CAJPFZ010000127.1, from coordinate 4,280 downwards.
CCGCCGAGGCCCACGCCGACACGCTGCACACGCTGGGCCTCGACGTCTCGGCGCTCTCGCCGACGGTGCTGGCGGTGCGTTCGCGGCCCGCGGCGCTGGCCGGCGGCGACGCGGTCGAACTCGCACGCAGCGTGCTGGCCGAGCTGGCGCAGGTGGGGGCCAGCAGCGTGATCCAGCGTGCGCAGCACGAGATCCTGTCGACCATGGCCTGCCACGGCGCCGTGCGCGCCAACCGCCAGCTCACGCTCGACGAGATGAACGCGCTGTTGCGCGACATGGAGCACACCGAGCGCGCCGACCAGTGCAACCACGGCCGACCGACCTGGCGCCAGATCAGCGTGCGCGAACTCGACGCCTTGTTCTGGCGCGGGCGCTGAACTTTCGCGTCCGTCGCCGGTCTGTAGCCGATGCTCACGACACTGCGGCGGCGCTGGCCGATCTTCGTTCTGCTGGCCGCCGCCCTGTTCGGCGGCTGCAGCAGCCTCGACACCCAGCAGCGCAAGTGGATCTTCATGGCATCGGCGCTGCACGCAGCCGAGCTGCCGCAGCGTGGCGACGGACTGAAGGACGTCTGGATCGAACATGACTCGGCCGAGACCGGCCAGCCGATCAGGCTGCACGCACTGTGGTTCGAGCACGAGGCCCCCGACGCACCGGTGCTGCTGTACCTGCATGGCGCGCGCCGCAACGTCGAAGGCAGCGTGTGGCGCATCGAGCAGATGCGCGACCTGGGCTTTTCGGTGCTGGCGATCGACTACCGCGGTTTCGGCCGCAGCACCGACGAGCTGCCGTCCGAGCCGGTGGTGGCCGAAGACGCGCGCGCGGCCTGGGCCTGGCTCGCGCAGCAGTACCCCAAGCGGCCGCGCTTCATCTTCGGCCACTCGCTCGGCGGTGCGATCGCCGTGCAGCTCGCCAGCGAGGTGAGCGACGCGCGCGGCTTGATGGTGGAAGGCACGTTCACCTCGATCCCCGAGGTATTCCAGACGATGAAGTGGGGCTGGCTGCCGATCACGCCGTTCATCACGCAGCGCTTCGATTCCGCCAGCCGCATCGCCCGGGTCAAGGCGCCGGTGCTGGTGGTGCACGGCAGCCGCGACAGCCTGATCCGGCCGGCGCTGGGCCGCGCGCTGTACGAGCGTGCGCCGTCGCCGAAGAAGTTCGTGCTGGTCGAGGGCGGCACCCACGGCAGCACCAACCGGCTGGCGCAGGCGCAGTACCGCGAAGCGCTGAACGAGCTTTTCGGCCTCGGCTCGTGAGCCCGTGCTCCAATCGGGGCTGAGAGACTGAGAGTGCCATGGCCACGCTGAAACTGAAGAAGAAGACCGCCGCCCCCTCGGGCGCGCCACGCAGCGAGCGCCCTCCGGTGCGCGGCGCCGGCTCCGCGCCGCGCAAGCGGCCCACGCTGTCCGAGGCCCAGGCGCAGCGCGCCGAGCGCGAGGCACGCTACCAGGAACAACTGCGCCAGCGATTCGGCGACCGTCCGCCGCCGGCGTTCACGCGCCGCGACGAGCCGCCGGCGGACCCGCGCCGCCGCCCGGATGATCCGCGGCGCCGGCCGGATGATGTGCGACAACGGCCGGCCGATCCGCGCCGCCGCCCCGACGACACGCGCCAGCGGATGGACGATCCCCGCCGTCGGCCCGACGATCCCCGCCGCCGTCCGCCCGATGCCCCGCCGATGCCGCCTGCAAGGCGCGGCGGCCCTCGCGACGAGCCGAACCAGGCCTTCGAAACGCGCCGTCCGCCGCAACGCAACCCCTCGTCCGGACGCGGCACCGTGCACGCGCCGAACCAGGCTTTCGAGTCCCGCCGTGCCCCGCCCAAGCCGGCCGCGCCGCGGCCCACGCCGGATACGCGCCGCCCTCGCCCGCTGCAGCCCGAACGCCACGAACCCGCTCAAGGAAACGCCGGGCCGCTCCCAAGTTTCCTTGACCCCCTCGGGGGGCCTGACGCGAAGCGGCAGGTTTGGGGGCGCTCAGAGCACGCAGAGATTCCCGGCAGCATGCGCCTGTCCAAGCGCATGAGCGAGCTGGGCATCGCCTCGCGCCGCGAAGCGGACGAGTGGATCGCCAAGGGCTGGGTCCGGGTGGACGGCCAGGTGGTCAGCGAACTCGGATCGCGCGTGCTGCCGGAGCAGCACATCACCGTCGACGCGAAGGCCAAATTCCAGCAGGCGCAGAAGGTCACCGTGCTGCTCAACAAGCCGGTCGGCTACGTCAGCGGCCAGGCCGAGGACGGCTACGAGCCCGCGGTCGTGCTGGTGACGGCCGACAACCAGTGGCGCGAAGACCGTTCGGGCACGCGCTACCTGCGCGAGCACCAGCGCGGCCTCGCGCCCGCCGGCCGCCTCGACCTCGATTCGGTCGGCCTGCTCGTGCTGACTCAGGACGGCCGCGTCGCCAAGCAGCTGATCGGCGAAGACAGCGAGATCGAGACGGAATACCTGGTGCGCGTCGAGACGGAAGACGGCGCGCGCCTGCCCGCCGACAAGCTCGCGCTGCTGCAGCATGGGCTCGAACTCGACGGCGAGCCCTTGCGCCCGGCGCAGGTCGAGTGGGTCAACGAGGACCAATTGCGCTTCGTGCTGAAGGAAGGCAAGAAGCGCCAGATTCGGCGCATGTGCGAAGTCGTCGGTCTGAAGGTGCTGGGCTTGAAGCGTGTTCGCATCGGCAACGTGATGCTCGGCGACCTGCCGCCCGGGCAATGGCGCTACCTGCGCGCCGACGAGCGTTTCGCCTGAGAGCTTGAGAGGCGGTGTCGTGCCGGTCAGCCCAGCTTGACCACGCGCGTGCCCGACAGGCGGTCGTGCCAGCCGCGGCCATTGGGGCCGAAGAAGGTCAGCGCTTCGAAAGGAATGAATCGCAGCAGCGAGCGGCCGATGATCTTCGGCAGCGAGGGCTTGCCCCCATCGACGGTGACGACGCGCGTGCCGGTGACGATCTTGCCGAGCGTGCGCCCGAACAGGCCCTCGAGGACGATGTAGTAGACCGCCATCAGCGCGACGCCGAACACCAGGTCGGGGATGCTCTTCATCATCTGCAGGCCCGCTTCGCCGCCGACGACCGCCACGATGAATCCGATGATGAAGGCCAGTCCGACGAAGCACAGGTAGTCGATGACGAAGTTGAAGAACCGCAGCCAGCGGCCCGCCAGCTCGCCCTCGGCGGCGGGCGCGACGTCCCTCACCTCGGCCTGCGGCGGCGAATAGCGCTTGCTCGGCTCCAGCATCGTGTCCCCTCATGCGCCCCTGCGGCGCGACCCCTTCTCGCTCGTCAGCTCGGCACGCGGCTCAAGTCCTTGACCATGCGCATCGCGTCCTCGACACCGTCGTAATAGCCCTCGTGCAAGCCGGCAGGGTCGAAGCCGTGGCGGCGGTAGAACGACAGCGCCGCCCCGTTGACGACGCGCGTTTCGAGCTGCACCCGCGCGATGCCGGCGGCGCGCACGGTCGACTCGAGCCACATCAGCAGCGCCGACGCCACCCCTTTGCGCCGGTGCGCCTGCTGCACCGCGAGCAGCATCAGGTGCGCCTCTTCTTCCTCGTACTTCATGATGCCGAAGCCGAGGAAGTGGCCGCGCTGGCGCGCCACGACCACGTTGGTCGCCACGTCGCGAATCGAGCGCGCGACGCGGCGCGTGGTCCAGCGCCACGAGAGACCATGCTCGATGGCGTCGCGCGACAACTCCGCGATCGAACGCGCATCGGCCGCCTCGGCCAGTGTGATGTCGAACTGCGTGATCACTGCCGCTCCTTGTTGCCCGCACACCGGCAACTTTGCGGATGATGCCATCGTCCGCGCCAGTGGCCGCTACGGCGTTGCCCGAGGCGGCGTCTCGTGCGTCGTTTGCCGCAGCATGGCCTCGGCCTGAGCGCCCCACTGGGCATCCGCCACGGCGACCGCTTCGCGGGCAGCTTGCCTCGCCGCATCGTGCTGTCCCAACTCCAGCAGCACGCTCGCGAGGTTGATCCACGCCGGCGCGCTGCGGTGCTGACGTGCGGCGGCGCGAAAGGCCTCGGCCGCCCCCGCCTTGTCGCCCGCGGCATGCAGGCTGTTGCCCAGGCCCATCTGCAAGCTCAGGCTCGCCGGCCAGCGCGACAAGGCGCTGCGGTAGACCTGCACAGCCTGCGGCGGCGGCGCGCTGCGCTCGAAGCCGACGCTCGCTTCGATCACCGCTTTTTCCTCGGCGGTCGCGGGCCAGCGACCGGGTGGCAAGGCGACGAAGGCCCAGTGGCCGGAGCGGGCCCAGGTGTGCTCGAAGGTCCGCATGCGCATCGCCTG
>CAJPFZ010000126.1 GCA_905339355.1 Burkholderiaceae bacterium | reverse complement strand
GTGAACTTGCCGACCAGCTGCTCGGGCGTGTAGGCGCTCTTGATGCCGCTGAACACGTTGCGGGTGCGTCCCTCGCCGGCGTCCAGCGTCAGGCGCAGCAGCTTGTCGGAACCCTCGACGAGCGCGGCGTCGACGATCTTCGCGATGCGCAGGTCGACCTTCGCGAAGTCGCCGATCGCGATCGTCTCGGCGATCGTCTCGCCGCCGGGTTCGTCGGCCTCGTCATCGTCCTCCTCGGCGGGCGCCGCGGTGGGCTCCAGCAGGGCGACCAGCAGCTGGGGGTCGACCCGCTGCATCAGGTGCCTGTACTCGCCGATCACGTGGGGCCCCAACAGCCGGTCGGCGTCGCCAAAGGCCAGCGGCGGCACACGCAGGAAGGCCTCGACCTGCTGCGCGAGCGCCGGCAGCACGGGCTTGAGGTAGATCGTCAGCAGCCGGAACGCCTCGATGCACACCGTGCAGACCTCGTGCAGCCGCGCCTCGGCACCCGGCTTCTTGGCCAGTTCCCACGGCTTGTTCTGGTCCACGTATTCATTGACGCGGTCGGCGAGCAGCATCACCTCTCGCAGCGCCTTGCCGAACTCGCGCTCCTCGTACAGCTGCTGCACTTCGCCCGACTTCGAGATCAGCGTGTCCAGCAGCAGCTTGCCGTCGGCGCCCTGCGCTGCCGCCAGCATGCCGTCGAAGCGCTTGCTGAGAAAGCCCGCCGCGCGGCTGGCGATGTTGATGTACTTGCCGACGAGATCGCTGTTCACCCGCGCCACGAAGTCGTCGGGCGTGAACTCGATGTCCTCCACCTTGGCGTTCAGCTTGGCTGCGATGTAGTAGCGCAGCCACTCGGGGTTCATGCCGAGGTCGAGGTACTTCAGCGGCGAGATGCCGGTGCCGCGGCTCTTGCTCATCTTGTCGCCGCCGAGCGTGATGAAGCCGTGCACGTAGACGTGCTTGGGCACCTTGCGGCCGCTGAAGTGCAGCATCGCCGGCCAGAACAGCGTGTGGAAGGTGATGATGTCCTTGCCGATGATGTGGATCTGCTCCACCTCGGGGTCGGCCATGAAGGCGTCGTAGTCGCGTCCGGTCTTGCCGAAGTAGTTCTTCAGCGAGGCGAGGTAGCCCACCGGCGCGTCGAGCCAGACGTAGAAGTACTTGCCCGGCGCGTCGGGGATCTCGATGCCGAAGTAGGGCGAGTCGCGCGAGATGTCCCAGTCGTTGAGCGCCACGTGGCCCTGCTCGTCGACGGTGAACCACTCCTTGATCTTGTTGAGCACCTCCGGCTGCAGCCGGCCGGGCTCGGCGGTCCACTCGCGCAGGAAGTCGATGCAGCGCTGCGACGAGAGCTGGAAGAAGTAGTGGTCGCTGCTCTTCATCACCGGTGTCGCGCCGGTCAGCGTGGAGTACGGGTTCTTCAGGTCGGTGGGCGCGTAGACCGCGCCGCAGACCTCGCAGTTGTCGCCGTACTGGTCTTTCGCGCCGCAGCGCGGGCAGTCGCCCTTGATGTAGCGATCGGGCAGGAACATCGACTTGACCGGATCGAAGAACTGCTCGATGTTGCGCTCCGAGATCAGGCCCTGCTTGCGCAGCGCGCGGTAGATGTCCTGCGCCAGCGCATGGTTCTCGGGGCCGTCGGTCGAGTGCCAGTTGTCGAAGCCGATGTGGAAGCCGTCGAGGTATTGGCGGCGACCGGCGGCGATCTCGGCGACGAACTGCTGCGGCGTCTTGCCGGCCTTTTCGGCGGCGATCATGATCGGCGCGCCATGCGCGTCGTCGGCACAGACGAAGTGCACTTCGTGGCCTGCCATGCGCTGGTACCGCACCCAGATGTCCGCCTGGATGTACTCCATCATGTGCCCGATGTGAAAGGGCGCATTGGCGTAGGGCAGGGCGGTGGTGACGAACAGCTTGCGCGGCATGGTGAAGGGCTGCGAGGCAAAAGCGGAATTCTAGGCGTGCGGCCTGTGCGGGCGCCATCATCCCGGCTTTCGCCGGCAAGACCACGTTGGAGGCGCTGCGCTAGACTGGTTCGATCCGCTTCTCACCCCCTCCACCGCCCATGCCCGTCACCGACACCGCGCTGCTCGACGCCCTCAAGACCGTCGTCGACCCGCAAACCGGCCGCGACTTCGTATCGGCCAGGCAGCTGAAGAACCTGCGCATCGACGGCACCGACGTTGCCTTCGACGTCGAGATGGGCTACCCCGCGAAGAGCCAGCACGCGGCCCTGCGCAAGCAGCTGATCGCCGCGGCGCGCAGCGTTCCGGGGGTCGAGAACGTCAGCGCGAACATCGTCACCAAGGTGATCCCGCACGCCGTGCAGCGCGGCGTGCAGTTGCTGCCGAAGGTCAAGAACATCGTCGCCGTCGCGTCGGGCAAGGGCGGCGTCGGCAAGAGCACGACCGCCGTGAACCTCGCGCTGGCGCTGGCCGCTGAAGGCGCATCCGTGGGCATCCTCGACGCCGACATCTACGGCCCGAGCCAGCCGATGATGATGGGCATCGAGGGTCGCCCCGAGTCGGCCGACGGCAAGACCATGGAGCCGATGGAAAACTACGGCGTGCAGGTGATGTCGATCGGCTTCCTGGTCGAAGCCGACAACCCGATGATCTGGCGCGGCCCGATGGCCACGCAGGCGCTCGAGCAGCTGCTGCGGCAAACCAACTGGGGCGACCTCGACTACCTGATCGTCGACATGCCGCCGGGCACCGGCGACATCCAGCTCACGCTGAGCCAGCGCGTGCCGCTGACCGGCGCGGTGATCGTCACGACGCCGCAGGACATCGCGCTGCTCGACGCCAAGAAGGGCATCAAGATGTTCGAGAAGGTGGGCGTGCCCATTCTCGGCATCGTCGAGAACATGGCGGTGCACGTGTGCGAGAAGTGCGGCCACGTCGAGCACATCTTCGGCGAAGAGGGCGGCAAGCGCATGGCCGCCGAATACCAGATGGACTACCTCGGCGCGCTGCCGCTGAACCTGAGCATCCGCGTGCAGGCCGACGGTGGACGCCCAAGCGTCGTGAGCGACCCCGACGGCGAGATCGCGGGGCTGTACAAGAGCGTCGCGCGCCAGGTGGCGGTGAAGATCGCCCAGCGCGCGAAGGACTTCTCGGCCAAGTTCCCGACCATCTCGATCTCCAAGGACACCTGATGGACCCTGCCGCTGCCGCCGACCGCGCCGCGCAGCGCCCCGGCGTGCGGGTGGCGGTGGTGATGGAACGCGAGGCGGCGCCCAATCGCTGGGAGGCCTGGCGCTTCCGCGTGGCGGAGGTGGTCGAAGACGAAGGCGGGTTCGGCGACGCGGCGCGGGTGCTGCGCGACGACGGCCGGCTGCAGCGCGCGCTGCATCCCGGCTTCGTGCTGGAATTGTTCAAGGACGAGGCCGAGGGCTACTACCTCAACCTCAGCTCGGGCAACCCGGTGTGGTTCGTGATGTGGCGCATCGACGAAGACGACCCGTCGCAGGCGCGGCCCGAAGCGGTGAGCCTCTCGTACAACGAAGCGGGCCGCTGGCTCGACGCCCAGGAGCGGGTCGACAACGTGCCGCTCTCCGACGAGCTGGCGGCCTGGCTGCAGTCCTATACCGACGAGCACTACCGGCCCGAGCCGAAGAAGCGCAAGCGGCCGGCGTCGTTCCTGCCGCCCGACCAGAGGCAGTGAGACGGTCATGAGCGCAGAAGGATTCCTCTCGCGCTGGTCGCGCCGCAAGGCGGGGCTGGAGGTCGCGGATGCGCTGGCCCCTCATCCCGACCACCCCGACCCTCTCCCCAGCGGGGAGAGGGAGCCCGCAACTCCTTCCCTCGCCCCTTTGGGAAGAGGGACCGAGGGTGAGGGGCCGGCGCCGGCACAGGCGCCCCACGTCGAACCGCAACAGCCGCCGCTGCCCACGATGGACGACGTCGCCGAGCTGGCCCCCGGGGCCGAGGTGTCGCGCTTCCTCGCCCCGCAAGTCGACGAGTCGGTCAAGCGCGCGGCGCTGAAGAAGCTCTTCACCGATCCCCACTTCAACGTGATGGACGGGCTCGACACCTACATCGAGGACTACGGCCGCGCCGACCCGATTCCCGAGTCGATGCTGCGCCGCATGGCGCAGTCGAAGGTGCTGGGGCTCTTCGACCACGAGGAGCAAGAACCGCGCGAACTCAAGGCATCCCCCGATGGCGCGGCGGCGCAGCCGGTGCCACAGTCGCCGGCGACCCTTCAGGAACCGGAAGCAGTACCCCCCGATGAAGACCCTGATCTGCGACTGCAACAAGACGATGCCGCTGGACCCGGCGGCGCTCGCGAAGGCCCTCCCGCCTGACGCCGCCGACGGACTGCAGACGCTGCACACGACGCTGTGCCGGCGCGAAGCCGGCGCGTTCCAGCGCGCGGCCAAGAGCGGCGACGAGCTGCTGGTCGCCTGCACGCAGGAAAGCCGGCTCTTCCTCGAGCTCAATGCCGAGACCGAAGGGGCGCCCGGCGTGCAGGAGCGGCCGATCCGCTTCGTCAACATCCGCGAGACCGGCGGCTGGTCGAAAGACGCGAAATCCGCGACGCCGAAGATCGCGGCGCTGATCGCGGCGGCCCAGTTGCCCGAGCCGGACCCGGTGCCGACCGTCAGCTACCGCTCGGCCGGCCGCGTGCTGGTGATCGGCAACGCCGAGCGTGCCCAGCGAGCCGCCGCCATGCTCGCGGACCGGCTGGAGGTGAGCCTGCTGCTGACCGCGGGCGGCGGCAGCCTGGCGCAGCAGCACGACTTGCCGATGCATGCCGGGGAACTCACGGCGATCCGCGGCTGGCTGGGGCAGTTCGAGGTCGAGTGGACCCACGCCAATCCGATCGATCCGGACCTGTGCACGCGCTGCAATGCTTGCGTCGAGGTCTGCCCCGAAGGCGCGATCGACTTCGGCTACCAGATCGACCTCGCCAAGTGCCGCAGCCACCGCGACTGCGTGCGCGTGTGTGAAGCCGCCGGCGCGATCGACTTCACGCGCACGCCGCAGGCGCTGAGCGAGCGCTTCGATCTCGTGCTCGACCTCGGCGCCACACCGTTTCTTGGCCTGCACCAGCCGCCCCAGGGCTACTTCCGACCGGGCACCGACGAGCGCAAGCTGTTCGAGGCGGTGCTCGAGCTGCGCGAGATGACCGGCGAGTTCGAGAAGCCGAAGTTCTTCCAGTACAAGCCCAAGCTGTGCGCGCACAGCCGCAACGAGCAGATCGGCTGCAATGCCTGCATCGAGGTCTGTTCCGCGCGTGCCATCGTCAGCGAAGCGACTGCGGGCGGCGGCGTGCGCGTGGAGCCGCACCTGTGCGTGGGCTGCGGAGCGTGCACCACGGTGTGCCCGAGCGGCGCATTGAGTTATGCGACGCCGTCGCCGGTCCACCTCGGCCAGCGCATGCGCACGCTGCTGCAGACGTATCGCCGCGCGGGCGGCGTGGAAAGTGCCGGTGCGCCTGCGCTGCTGCTGCACAGTCGCGGCAAGGGCCAGCGTCTTTTGAACGAACTGGGCCGTGCCGCGCGTGTCGATGCCGCGGTGCAGGGCCTTGCGGCGCGCGTGCTGCCGCTGGACCTGTGGCACACCGCGAGCGTCGGCCTCGACCTGTGGCTTGCGGCCTTGGCCTATGGCGCCGCCGAAGTCTGGGTGCTGGTCACCGACGAGGAAGCGCCCGAGTACCTCGACGCGCTGCGCGATCAGGCGGCGATCGCGAACGCGCTGATGGAGGGGTTCGGGCACGCCGGCGCGCGGGTGCGTCTGCATTCGGCACGCGACGCCCGCGACCTCGCGGCGCTCGATGCCGCCATGCGCACGCCGCCGCTGCCCGCCTTGGCGCAGGCGGCGACCTTTGCCGTGCAGGCCGAGAAGCGCGCCACGCTGGAGCTCGCGATCGACCACCTGTGGTCGCAGGCCATCCAGCGCGCCGAGAGCATTGCACTGCCGGCCGCCGGCAGCCCCTTCGGCAGCGTCACGGTGGACGCTGTCAAGTGCACGCTGTGTCTGGCCTGCGTCGGCGCCTGCCCCGAGTCGGCGCTGGCTGACAACCCTGATCGGCCGCAGCTGCGTTTCATCGAGAAGAACTGTGTGCAGTGCGGCCTGTGCGAGAAGACCTGTCCCGAGCGGGCGATCACCTTGCAGCCGAGGTTGTGGCTGGCCGGCGAGGGCAAGGCGCGCAAGCAGCCGCGCGTGCTCAACGAGGTCGAGCCTTATCGGTGCATCCGCTGCCAGAAGCCCTTCGGCACGCTCAAGGCCATCGAGTCGATGATGGGCAAGCTCGCGGGCCACGCGATGTTCCAGGGCGCCGCGGCCGATCGGCTGAAGATGTGCAGCGATTGCCGGGTGATCGACATGCACACCAGCACGAACGAAGTGCGCATCACCGAGTTGTGATCGCCGAGTCGTGATGGAGCAGCCGATTCACTTCGATTCGCCGGACGACCGGGAAGAGCTGGCACGCGCCGAGGTCTACGGTCTGCTGTCGCAGCTGTTCTACCAGGCGCCATCCGATGCGCTGTACGAGCAGTTGCGGGTCGCCCCCACCGTGGCCCCGGCGCCGGGGGCGTTCCTGGAGGCCAGCTGGAGCGAGGTGGTGGCCGCCAGCCGGCGGCTGGCCCCTGAGCAGGTGCGAGACGAGTACGACGCGCTCTTCGTCGCCATCGGCAAGCCCGAAATCTTTCTCTACGGCTCGCACCATATTGCAGGCGCGCTGAACGAGAAGCCGCTGGTGGCGCTGCGCGACAGCCTGCGGCGCCTGGGCCTCGAACGGGCCGAGGCGATGGCCGAAACCGAGGACCACATCGCCTACCTGTGCGAGGTGATGCGTTTCCTGATCGCGGGCGATGATGCCGGGCTCAGCAACCTTGCGGTGCAGCAATCCTTCTTCGACGCCCATCTGCGCCCGTGGACCGAGAGGCTGTTCGAACAGATCGCGGCGCACCCGCGCGCCGATTTCTATCGGTCGCTGTCGGTATTCGCACGCGACTTCATGGCAGTGGAGTCGCAGGGATTCGATCTGCTCGAAACCCGCTGAAACCTAGAGACTGACCCTGATGACCCCATGCACCATGGTGCATAAAGTCGGGCCGTCCTCTCTACGTTCGTGGGAGCGGGAAAACCCTTCCTGGAGTCAAAGCATGAAGTCCACCGCTTTCGATCAACGGCAGCCCGAGGTTCCCAGCGCCCCGCCCAGCAAACGCCGCAGCCTGCTGCTCGGCGCCGGTGTCGCCGGCTTGGCGGCGATCGCCGCCAAGGCCCTGCCGGTGGCGCCCACCGAGGTCGCCGTTGCCTCGGCCAAGGCCACCGCCCCAGACCAAGGCGGCGGCTATCAGCTGACGCAGCACGTGCTGCGCTATTACGAGACCACCCGCATCTGATCCCCAGCTGAGCGTCTGCTCGCAGGAGGCACTATGTTGCTCACGCGCAAATCATCCGACGCGGGAATCGCCGCGTCGTCGTCATCTCTCGTTTCCAGCCTCGCACGCGGGGTCTCGCGCGCGATCCCCACGATGGACCGGCGTGCCTTCCTTCGCCGTTCGGGCCTCGGCGTGGGCGCCGGGCTCGCTGCCTCGCAATTGACCCTGGTGCGAAAGGCCGCGGCGGCCGATCCCCCGGCGGGCGACAAGGCCTCGCAGCCGGTGGTCCGGCGCACCGTATGCGGCCACTGCTCGGTCGGCTGCGCCGTCGACGCGGTGGTGCAGAACGGCGTCTGGGTGCGCCAGGAGCCGGTGTTCGACTCCCCGATCAACCTCGGCGCGCATTGCGCCAAGGGCGCAGCGTTGCGCGAGCACGGCCATGGCGAGTACCGGCTCAAGACCCCGATGAAACTCGTCAACGGCAAGTACGTGCGCACGAGCTGGGACCAGGCACTCAGCGAAATCAGCGCGCGCATGCTCGAGCTGAAGAAGCAGAGCGGGCCCGATTCGGTGTTCATCGTCGGCTCGTCCAAGCACAACAACGAGCAGTCCTACCTGCTGCGCAAGTGGGTCAGCCTGTGGGGCAGCAACAACTGCGACCACCAGGCGCGCATCTGCCACTCCACCACGGTCGCGGGCGTCGCGAACACGTGGGGGTATGGCGCGATGACGAACTCCTACAACGACATGCAGAACAGCAAGGCGGCGCTGTACATCGGCTCCAACGCGGCCGAAGCGCACCCGGTGTCGATGCTGCACATGCTGCATGCCAAGGAGACCGGCACCAAGATGATCGTCGTCGACCCGCGCTTCACCCGCACGGCGGCGAAGGCCGACCAGTACGTGCGCATCCGCTCGGGCACCGACATCCCGTTCCTGTTCGGCGTGCTGCACCACATCTTCAAGAACGGCTGGGAAGACAAGAAGTACATCAACGATCGCGTCTACGGCATGGACAAGATCCGCGAAGACGTGATGGCCAAGTGGACCCCCGACAAGGTGCAGGAGGTCTGCGGCGTCGACGAGGCAACCTGCTTCCAGGTTGCCAAGACGATGGCCGAGAACCGGCCGAGCACCATCGTCTGGTGCATGGGCCAGACGCAGCACAGCATCGGCAACGCGATGGTGCGCGCCTCGTGCATCCTGCAGCTCGCGCTCGGCAACGTCGGCGTGAGCGGCGGCGGCGCCAACATCTTCCGCGGCCACGACAACGTGCAGGGCGCCACCGACGTGGGCCCGAATCCCGACTCGCTGCCCGGCTACTACGGCCTTGCCGAAGGCGCCTGGAAGCACTACGCCAAGGTGTGGGACGTCGACTTCGAGTGGATCAAGAAACAGTACGCGCCGGGCATGCTGACCAAGTCGGGCATGACGGTGTCGCGCTGGATCGACGGCGTGCTCGAGCAGAACGACCTGATCGACCAGGAGAGCAACCTGCGCGGCCTGTTCTTCTGGGGCCATGCCCCGAACTCGCAAAGCCGCGGCCTCGAGATGAAGCGGGCGATGGACAAGCTCGACCTGCTGGTCGTCGTCGACCCCTACCCCTCGGCCACGGCGGCGATGGCCGCGATGCCGGGCAAGGCCGAAGAGCAGAACGCCAACCGCATGGTCTACCTGCTGCCGGCGGCCACGCAGTTCGAGACCAGCGGCTCGGTCACCGCGTCCAACCGTTCGCTGCAGTGGCGCGAGAAGGTCATCGAGCCGCTGTTCGAGTCGCGCACCGACCACATGATCATGTACCAGCTGGCCGACAAGCTCGGCTTCGGCAAGGAACTGGTCAAGAGCCTGAAGCTCGTCGCCGGCAAGGGCGGCATGATGGAGCCCGAGCCCGAGTCGATGCTCAAGGAGATCAACCGCGCGGTGTGGACCATCGGCTACACCGGCCAGAGCCCCGAGCGGCTGAAGGCGCACATGCGCAACATGAACGTCTTCGACGTGAAGACGCTCAGGGCGCGCGGCGGCGTCGACAAGGAAACCGGCTACAAGCTCGACGGCGACTACTTCGGGCTGCCCTGGCCGTGTTACGGCAACCCGGAGATCAAGCACCCGGGTTCGCCCAACCTCTACGACACCTCCAAGCACGTGATGGAAGGCGGCGGCAACTTCCGCGCGAACTTCGGCGTCGAGAAGGACGGCGTCAACCTGCTTGCCGAAGACGGTTCGGCCTCGATGGGCTCCGAGATCCCCACCGGCTACCCCGAGTTCGACCACGTGCTGCTGAAGAAGCTCGGCTGGTGGGACGACCTCACCGAGGCCGAAAAGAAGGCCGCTGAAGGCAAGAACTGGAAGACCGACCTCTCCGGCGGCATCCAGCGGGTCTCGATGAAACACGGCTGCCATCCCTTCGGCAACGCGAAGGCGCGCGCGGTGGTGTGGAACTTCCCCGACCCCGTGCCGCAGCACCGCGAGCCTCTGTATTCGCCGCGCGCCGACATGGTCGACAAGTACCCGACGCACGACGACAAGAAGGCCTTCTGGCGGCTGCCGACGCTCTACAAGAGCGTGCAGCAGAAGAACCGCGACATCGGCAAGACGTATCCGCTGGTGATGACCTCGGGCCGCCTGGTCGAGTACGAAGGCGGCGGCGAGGAAACCCGCTCCAACCCCTGGCTTGCCGAGTTGCAGCAGGACATGTTCGTCGAGATCAACCCGACGGCGGCCAACGACCGCGGTATCCGCAACGGCGAGTCGGTGTGGGTCAAGACACCCTCGGGCGCGCGCATCAAGGTCAAGGCGCTGGTCACCGAGCGGGTCGACAAGGGCACGGTGTTCCTGCCCTTCCACTTCTCCGGCCACTGGCAGGGCGTGGACCTGAAGCCCTACTACCCCGAGGGCGCGGCGCCGGTCATCCGCGGCGAGGCGGTCAACACCGCGACGACCTACGGCTACGACAGCGTGACGATGATGCAGGAAACGAAGACCACCGTCTGCCAGATCGAGAAG
>CAJPFZ010000125.1 GCA_905339355.1 Burkholderiaceae bacterium | reverse complement strand
GACGAGGTCGCTGTTCATAAGCCGGCCGGCCTTTGCGTTCGCGACGAAACCCCGTTCGCCCTGAGCTTGTCGAGGGGCAGCGCGAACAGCGAGCCGGGGCTTCGACAAGCTCAGCCCGAACGGTTTTCGCCATGGGAGCGCACCGCGGACACGAACAAGACAGCGTGCAACCCACGACCACCCTCAATACTTCCCCGTCGCACCCGCGATGCGCAGGTACACATGCGCGCACCATGCGATGAAACCGCGCCGCAGCGCGCCTTCGACGCGGTGGCCGCGCAGCTCTGCCGCGTCGATCTCGCGCGACACCGCGATCGCGCGGTCGAACTCGGCCGCGAGTTGCGCGTTGAAGCCCGCATCGCGCACGACCACGTTCGCCTCCAGGTTCAGCAGCAGCGACAGCGGGTCGATGTTGGAGCTGCCGATCGTTGCCCATTCATCATCGGTGAGCGCGACCTTGGCGTGCAGGAAGGCGGGCGTGTATTCGTAGATCTGCACGCCGCTTGCGAGCAGCTCGTCGTACAGCGAACGCGCTGCGAGGCCGGCGATGCGGTAATCGAGCTTGCCTTGCATCAAGAGCCGCACGCGCACGCCGCGTCGCGCCGCCTGGCGCAGCGCGGCGCGGAACCCGCCGCCCGGATAGAAGTAGGGCGACGCCAGATCGATGCGCGTGTTGGCCTTGCGGATGGCGGAGATGTAGCTGCGCTCGATGGTGCGGCGGCGGCGCAGGTTGTCGCGCAGCACGAGGGCCGCCCGCACCGGCGGCAAGTCGGCCAGCCGCACGCGGGACTGCTTCAGCTCGGGCATGCGCAGTCGCTGCAGCAGCCGCTTGGCATGCGCCACCGGCTTGGCCCCGCGTGCCAGCGAGATCACCTCCTCGATGAAGTCTTCGCCCAGCTGGGCACGCGACCACATCGCGCGGCCGGCCTGCTCGATGGGCGCCACCACCGGGCCGCGCATCTCGACCGCGAAGTCGAGGCGCGGCTCGTCGGTCCAGCCGTGGTTCTGGTCGAAGCGGTCGTCGATGATGTTGATGCCGCCGACGAAACCGACCGCGCCGTCCACCACGCACAGCTTCTGGTGCAGCCGCCGCAGCTGCCCTGGCTGCAGCCAGTTCCACCAGCGGTGGATCGGCCGGAACACCGCGACGCCGACACCGGCATCGCAGAACATGCGCTTGATCGCGGGGTAGGTGGCGCGGCTGCCGAAACCGTCGATGACGACGCGCACCTGCACGCCGCGGGCGGCGGCTTCGCACAAGGCAGCGGCAATGCCCATCGCCGCCGGGTCGTCGTTGAAGATGTAGGTGGCGAGCCAGATCTCGTGGCGCGCGGCCGCGATGGCGCGCAGCATGGCCGGAAACAGCTCGTCGCCGCCGCGCAGCAGCCCGACCTGGTTGCCGCCGGTGAACATCGCGCGCGGCACCAGGCGCCCGATCAGCGGATCGAGCAACACATGCTCTTCCGCTTCCTGTCCGGGCGCCGCGGGTGCGGCGCCAGGTTCGGGCGCCACGCTCAAAGGAGTTCCAACTCGGCCACGCATGGCAGGTGGTCGGACATGCGCGCCCAGGTGTTGCCACGCGGAACGAAGGCCGAGGTGCAGCGAAAGCCGCGCGTGTAGATGCGGTCCAACGCGAACACCGGCACCAGCGACGGGAAGGTGCGCAGCGGCGCGGCGCCGTCGGGCGTGGCGCGCTGCAGCCCCATCGCACGCATCGGCGCGTCGAGCTTCTCGCCCCAGTCATTGAAGTCGCCGGCAAGCACCAGGTGCTCATCGGGCGGCACCTCGGCCGCGATGAAGCTGGCGATGCGCTCGACCTGCCGCACGCGGCTCGAATGCATCAACCCGAGGTGCGCGACGATGCAGTGCACGGTGATGTCGTTCCACACCACCGGCACGTGCAGCAGGCCGCGCTGCTCGAAGCGGTGGTCGGACACGTCGTGGTGGCCGATGTCGCCGATCGGCCAGCGCGACAGCAGCGCGTTGCCGTGCTCGCCCTCGCGCGTGACGGCATTGGTGCGGTAGGCCACGTCGTACCCCTCGGGGGCGAGGTAGTCGGCCTGCGGCTGCTTGGGCCAGCCGATGTAGGTGTCCGGAAAACGCTTGGCCTCGCTGTTGTTGAACAGGCGCACTTCCTGCAGATAGACGAGATCGGCGTCGAGCGCCTCGATGCCGAGGCCGAGGTTGTGGATCTCGAGCCGCCGGTTCGGACCCATGCCGCGCACACCCTTGTGGATGTTGTACGTCGCCACCCGCAGCACATGGCTCGGGTGCAGCGAGGTGTTGCCGAAGCGCATCGGCTTGGACACGGGTGTCATGACGGCACCGCGGATGCGAAGCGAGGCAGCATCAGGATGGCCTCCGCGTTCGACGACGAAAAGCAGCGGTCGGCCGCCTCGCGCCAGGGCAGCCAGGCGAAACGTGAATGTTCGCGCGGTGCGAGCGTGACCTCGAGCTCGCGGGGCACGCGCAGCCCGAACACATGCTCGACGTTGTGGATCACCCCGGGCGCGTAGCGATGCCGCCAGACCGGGTAGATCTCGTAGACGTTGCGCAGATTCCAGTCGCGCAGGTTGGCGAGCGGCACCTTGGGCGAGCCGATCACGATGCCGGTTTCCTCGGCGACTTCGCGCACCGCCGTCTCCTGCAGGTCTTCTTCCACGCTGTCCTTCGAGCCGGTGACACTTTGCCAGAAGCCCGGATGGTCGACGCGCTCGATCAGCAGCACGTCGAGATCGGCCGTGTGGATGACGACCAGCACGGATTCCGGAATCTTGTAGGGCCGAACGATCTGAGGCAAGCGACGTTCCCACTGCAAAGAAAAAGGGCGCGGAACACCGCGCCCTTCGATTCTGCACCAGCGGTTTTCACGCCGCCGCTTGAGGATTCCTCAGCCGGATGTGCAGTTCGCGCAGCTGCTTCTCGTCGACCGGGCTCGGCGCGTGGGTGAGCAGGCATTGCGCGCGCTGCGTCTTGGGGAAGGCGATCACGTCGCGGATGCTCTCGGCGCCGGTCATCATCGTGACGATGCGGTCGAGGCCGAAGGCCAGCCCGCCATGCGGCGGGGCGCCGTACTGCAGCGCCTCGAGCAGGAAGCCGAACTTGGCCTGCGCCTCCTCCGGCCCGATCTTCAGCGCGCTGAACACCTTGCTCTGCACCTCGGCGCGGTGGATACGCACCGAGCCGCCGCCCAGCTCCCAACCGTTGAGCACCATGTCGTAGGCCTTGGCGATGCACGCGCCGGGGTCCGTGTCCATCAGGTCCTCGTGGCCGTCCTTGGGCGCGGTGAACGGGTGGTGCACCGCGTTCCAGCGCTGGCCGTCCTCGTCGTACTCGAACATCGGAAAGTCGACCACCCACAGCGGCGCCCACTTGTCCTCGAACAGGCCGTTGGCCCGCCCGAAATCGCTGTGGCCGACCTTGATGCGCAAGGCGCCCAGCGCGTCGTTGACGATCTTTTCCTTGTCGGCACCGAAGAAGATCAGGTCGCCGGTCTGCGCGCCGGTGCGCTTGACGATCTCGGCCAGCGCCGCATCGTGAAGGTTCTTGACGATCGGCGACTGCAGGCCCTCGCGGCCCTTGCTCACGTCGTTGACCTTGACCCAGGCCAGGCCGCGCGCGCCGTAGATCTTGACGAACTCGGTGTAGCCGTCGATCTCGCCGCGGCTCATCTCGCCGCCCTTGGGCACGCGCAGCGCCGCCACGCGACCGCCCGGGGTCGTCGCCGGCGTGCTGAAGACCTTGAAATCGACGTCGCGCATCACGTCGGTGAGTTCGGTGAACTCGAGCTTGACGCGCAGGTCGGGCTTGTCGGAGCCGTAGCGGTGCATCGCCTCGGAATACTTCATCACCGGGTACTCGGGCAGCTCCACGCCGATGGTCTTCTTGAAGACGGTGCGGATCATGCCTTCGAACATCGGGCGGATCTCCTCCTCGGTGAGGAAGCTCGTCTCGATGTCGATCTGCGTGAACTCGGGCTGGCGGTCGGCGCGCAGGTCTTCGTCGCGGAAGCACTTGGTGATCTGGTAGTAGCGGTCGAAACCCGCCACCATCAGCAGTTGCTTGAACAGCTGCGGCGACTGCGGCAGCGCAAAGAACATGCCCTCGTTGACGCGGCTCGGGACGAGATAGTCGCGCGCGCCCTCGGGTGTGCTCTTGGTGAGCATCGGCGTCTCGATGTCGATGAAGCCGAGTTCGTCGAGGAACTTGCGCGTTTCCATCGCGACGCGGTAGCGCAACATCATGTTCTTCTGCATCGTCGGGCGGCGCAGGTCGAGCACGCGGTGCGTGAGGCGAGTGGTTTCCGACAGGTTCTCGTCGTCGAGCTGGAACGGCGGCGTGACGCTGGGGTTCAGCACCTCGAGTTCATGGCAAAGCACCTCGACCTTGCCGCTGTGCAGGTTGACGTTCTCGGTGCCGGCCGGGCGCGCGCGCACCTTGCCGATCACCTTGACGCAGAACTCGTTGCGCACGTCTTCCGCTGTGGCGAACATCTCCGGCCGGTCGGGGTCGCAGACGATCTGCACCAGGCCTTCGCGGTCGCGCAGGTCGATGAAGATCACGCCGCCATGGTCGCGGCGGCGGTGCGCCCAGCCCATCAGCGTCACGGTCTGGCCCATCAGCGCTTCGCTGACGAGGCCGCAGTAGGTGGTTCTCATAGTCACTCCGTTGTTCGGTGTTGTTCACGCCGCGGCGTCGCGCGACGGGGGATGTGTGTGGGGGCGGCGCTTTGAGGCTGTGTCGCAAGCCCTGACGGTTGAACGCTTGCCGCGCGCTCAACCGTTGAGGTTTCGCGCATTGACGACGAGGGGCACCGGCGGCGCGACCACGCCCATCGAGATGATGTACTTGAGCGCCTCGTCGACGCTCATGGCCAGCTCGATGACGTCCTTGCGCGGCACCATCAGAAAGAAGCCGGAGGTGGGGTTGGGCGTTGTTGGCACGTACAGGCTCAGATAGTCGGCCTTCAGGTGGTGCGCTGCCTCGCCGCCCGGCCGGCCGGTGACGAAGGCGATGGTCCACGAGCCCTCGCGCGGGTACTGCACCAGCACCGCCTCGCGAAACGCATTGCCGCTGGTCGAGAACAGCGTGTCCGAGACCTGCTTCACCGAGCTGTAGATCGATTTGACGATCGGGATGTGCGTGAGCAGCCGGCTGCCCTGGCGCAGCGCCCACTGGCCGGCCATGTTGGCCGCGAACACGCCGGTCAGCAGCAGGCCGACGAACATCACGATGACCCCGAGGCCGGGGATCGACTTCAGCATCTCCAGCGGCACGGCCATCGCCGCCGGCAGCACCGCCTGCGATGCGCTGATCAGCGCCTGGAACACGCTGTCGAGCGTGTTGAGGATCGCGTGCAGCACCCAGATGGTGA
>CAJPFZ010000124.1 GCA_905339355.1 Burkholderiaceae bacterium | reverse complement strand
ACCACCATCGCGACGGCCAGCACGAAGGCCACGATCTCCAGCCAGGTGACCGGCGAACCCCACAGCGTGAAGGCAGCCGCGAACAGCGGCTGCATCGCCTGCAGCAGCGCATCCATCGGGGCCGGCTACCTGATCGGCGCGGTCACCTGGACGAGGATTTCGTCCGGCTTGACCATGCCCAGCTCGGACCGCGCCTTTTCCTCGACCATCTCCAGGCCTTCCTTGAGATCGCTCACCTCGGCCTCGAGCTGCTCGTTGCGGGAGCGCGCCGCGTCATTGGCGGCACGCTGCTCGGCCAGCCTGGACTCGAGTTCCATCACACGCGGCACGCCGCCCTTGCCGAACCAGAGTTCGACATGCACCAGCGCAAGCAGCGCGAGCAGGGCGGCGGTGACGAAGCGCACGAAGCGGGCGATCCTTTGGCGAGAGACCTAGCGCAGGTTGTAGAAAGCGCTGCGGCCGGGATAGCTCGCCACGTCGCCGAGGTCTTCTTCGATGCGCAGCAGCTGGTTGTACTTGGCGATGCGGTCGCTGCGGCTCATCGAGCCGGTCTTGATCTGGCCGGCGTTGGTTCCCACCGCGATGTCGGCGATCGTCGAGTCTTCGGTCTCGCCCGAGCGGTGGCTGATGACCGCGGTGTAGCCCGCACGCTTGGCCATCTCGATGGCGGCGAAGGTTTCGGTGAGCGTGCCGATCTGGTTGATCTTGATGAGGATCGAGTTGGCGATGCGGCGGTCGATGCCTTCCTTCAGGATCTTGGTGTTGGTGACGAACAGGTCGTCGCCCACCAGCTGGACCTTCTGGCCGAGGCGCTCGGTCAGGTGCTTCCAGCCGTCCCAGTCGCCTTCGTGCATGCCGTCTTCGATGCTGATGATCGGGTACTTGTCGACCCAGGTGGCGAGGATGTCGGTCCACTCGGCCGACGACAGCTTCAGGCCCTCGCCGTCGAGGTGGTACTGGCCGTCCTTGTAGAACTCGCTGGCCGCGCAGTCGAGGCCGATCGCGATCTGTTCGCCGGCGGTGAAGCCGGCCTTGTCGATCGCCTGCAGGATCAGCTGGATGGCGGCCTCGTGGCTCTCGACGCTCGGCGCGAAGCCGCCCTCGTCGCCGACCGCGGTGCTCATGCCCTTGTCGTGGATGATCTTCTTCAGCGCGTGAAACACCTCGGCGCCGTAGCGCACGGCTTCGCGGAAGCTCGGCGCGCCGACCGGGATGATCATCAGCTCCTGCAGGTCGAGGTTGTTGTTCGCATGCGCTCCACCGTTGATGACGTTCATCATCGGCACCGGCATCTGCATCGCGCCCGAGCCGCCGAAGTAGCGGTACAGCGGCAGGCCGGACTCTTCGGCTGCGGCGCGCGCCACCGCCATCGAGACCGCGAGCGTGGCGTTGGCGCCGAGCCGGCTCTTGTTCTCGGTGCCGTCGAGGTCGATCAGCGTGCGGTCGAGGAAGGCCTGCTCGGAAGCATCCAGCCCGAGCACCGATTCGCTGATCTCGGTGTTGACGTTCTCGACGGCCTTGAGCACACCCTTGCCGAGGTAGCGGCTCTTGTCGCCGTCGCGCAGCTCGATGGCCTCGCGCGAGCCGGTCGACGCGCCCGAGGGAACCGCGGCGCGGCCCATGGTGCCGGACTCGAGCAGCACGTCGCATTCGATGGTCGGGTTGCCGCGGCTGTCGAGGATCTCTCGGCCGACGATGTCAACGATTGCACTCATAAATCTCTCCGGTTGGCAGGTTGAGTTTTTCTGGGAGGTCCGATGGTGCCGCCGATTCGTTACAGCGGCGGTTCAATGATTCGGCAGGCGGTCACACACCTTCGACGAGCACCATGCGCATCACCGCGGCGCCTTCTCGTGCGTTGCGCGCCCGCTTGTACTCGGGCGAGTCGTAGAAGCGGCGGGC
>CAJPFZ010000123.1 GCA_905339355.1 Burkholderiaceae bacterium | reverse complement strand
GCGCGTCATCGCCCAGGGCGGCGACGGCGGCACCACCGACATCGGTTTCGGCTGCCTCTCCGGCATGTTCGAGCGCAACGACGACGTGCTCTACATCTGCTACGACAACCAGGCCTACATGAACACCGGCGTGCAGCGCTCGTCGGCCACGCCGCCGGCCGCGCGCACGAGCACCACGCCCGCCGTCGGCGCGCATCCGGGCAACGTGTTCGGCCAGGGCAAGAACCTGCCGCAGATCGCGATGGCGCACGAGATCCCGTACGTCGCCACCGCGACCGTGGCCGACCTGCACGACCTCGAGCGAAAGGTCCGCACCGCGATGGCGCTGCGCGGTGCGCGCTACATCCACATCCTCGTGCCCTGCCCGCTCGGCTGGGGCTCGGGTTCGCACGACACGATCCGCCTCGCGCGGCTCGCGCACGAGAGCGGCCTGTTCCCGGTGTTCGAAGCGGTGTACGGCGAGGTCACGAATGTCAGCAAGATCCGCCGCCGCGTGCCGGTGGAGGAGTACCTGCAGCCGCAACGCCGCTTTGCGCACCTGTTCGGCAAGCAGCCGGACCTGGCGACGCTCGCGCAGGTGCAAGCAGCGGCCGACCGCAACATCCGGCGCTACGGGCTGATGGACGAAGGGAAGTAAGCATGCCGATGCAAAAGCCATTTGCGATCACCCTGGACGTGGGGTCGTCGCTTGCCAACCGCACCGGCTCGTGGCGCACCGAGCGCCCCGTGTACGTGCACCGGCTGCCGCCATGCAACCAGGAGTGCCCGGCCGGCGAAGACATCCAAGGCTGGCTGTTCCACGCCGAATCGGGCGACTACGAAACCGCGTGGCGCCACCTCGTCGAGCACAACCCGTTCCCGGCCATCATGGGGCGGGTCTGCTACCACACCTGCGAGAGCAAGTGCAATCGCGGCCAGGTCGACGCACCGGTGGGCATCAATTCGGTCGAGCGCTTTCTCGGCGACGAAGCGATCAAGCGCGGCTGGCGTTTCGACGCACCCGCGCCCGCGAGCGGCAAGCACGTGCTGATCGTCGGCGCCGGCCCCTCGGGCTTGTCGGCCGCGTACCAGCTCGCGCGGCTCGGCCACCGCGTCACCATCCACGAAGCCGGCCCGCTGCCCGGCGGCATGATGCGCTTCGGCATCCCCAAGTACCGGCTCCCGCGCGACGTGCTCGACGCCGAGGTGCAGCGCATCGTCGATCTCGGCGTTCAGATCGAGTACGGCCGCAAGGTCGAGAACCTGATGACCACGATGAAAGAGGGCGGCTTCGACGCGGCCTTCCTCGCGGTCGGCGCGCACATCGCCAAGCGCGCCTACATCCCCGCCGGCGACTCGGCCAAGGTGCTCGACGCGATCTCGGTGCTGCGTTCGATGGAAGGCGCCGAGCCGCCGCTGCTCGGCCGCCGCGTCGTCGTCTACGGCGGCGGCAACACCGCCATCGACGTGGCGCGCACCGCCAAGCGGCTGGGCGCGACCGAATCGATCATCGTCTACCGGCGCACGCGCGAGCGCATGCCGGCGCACGACTTCGAGGTCGAAGAGGCGCTCGAAGAAGGGGTGATGATCAAGTGGCTGTCGACCATCAAGCAGGCGGGCGACGGTGACATCACGGTGGAGAAGATGGCGCTCGACGAGAAGGGCTTCCCGCAGCCCACCGGCGAGTTCGAGACACTCGCGGCCGACTCGCTGGTGCTCGCGCTCGGGCAGGACGTCGATCTTTCGCTGCTGCGCGGCCTGCCCGACCTGGCGGTCGAAGACGGCGTGGTGCAGGTCGACCACCGCATGATGACGAGCCAGCCCGGCGTCTTCGCCGGCGGCGACATGGTGCCTGCCGAGCGCAACGTGACGGTGGCGGTCGGCCACGGTAAGAAGGCCGCGCGCCACATCGACGCCTGGCTGCGCGAAGAGGAGCACGTGGCCGAGCCGAAACAAGGCGTGGCGCGGCTCGAGACGCTCAACACGTGGTACTACACCGACGCGCCGAAGACCGTGCGCCCGATGCTCGACATCATCCGCCGCCAGTCGAGCTTCGACGAGGTGCAGGGCGGCCTCGACGAGGGCACGGCCCTGTACGAAGCCCGCCGCTGCCTGTCGTGCGGCAACTGCTTCGAGTGCGACAACTGCTACGGCGTGTGCCCCGACAACGCCGTCGTGAAGCTCGGGCCGGGCAAGGGCTACGAGTTCAACACCGACTACTGCAAGGGCTGCGGCATCTGCGTTTCCGAGTGTCCGTGCGGCGCGATCGAGATGGTGCCCGAGTCACTCTGACGAGAGAGTCGATGAAGGGCGCCGGAGATGCGCCCAAACTGAGCTGATCTTGACGAATGTCACCGACGCGCGGCGGCCGACTCCTCATGATCGGATGGGCTTTTTGTTTCGTCCCATCGCACCGAAGGAGACATCCATGACACCGAGAACGCTCACACGACTGCTTGCCGCAGCGATCGCGGGCCTCGCCTTCTCACTGCCCGCAGCCGCCGCACCGGACGAGGCGGCCGCGCAGAAACTGGCCAAGGCCAGCGGCTGCACCAAGTGCCACGCGATCGACAAGAACAAGAAGGGGCCTTCGTTCCAGAAGGTCGCGGCTAAGTACAAGGGCAAGGCCGATGGCGAGCAGAAGCTCATCGATCAGGTCACCAAGGCGCCGATCGTGAAATTCCCGGACGGCACCGAGGAAGAGCACGACACGGTGGACAGCAAGGACATGGCCGAGATCAAGAACCTCGTGCAGTGGATCCTTGCGCAGTAGCAGCAGTACTGCAGACCTGACTTTCGTTCGACCCGGCGCGCTCGTGAGAGCGCGCCGGCGCTGTCCGCGTCCGTACGCGCAGGCGGCGCCAACCCTCCCGCCTCCGACCGCCCTCAGGCTCGGCTGCGGCCGATCCAGCCGATGATCGGCAGCACGACGGCGCCTGCAACGATCGCCCACAGCATCGCGTCGGGCACGAAGAACGTGTCGTACACGTCCCACCCGACCATCTTCAGCATCATCGACACCGACGTCGGATTGCCGGCAATGTGCCCGCCTACTGTCCCGGTGACCGTGATGAACAGCGTGCCCAGCAATGCGAGCGCCAGCATGATCCAGCGGTTGGTGCCTTCCCAGGTCCGCGTGCCGATGCGCCAGATGCTGATCAGGAACACCGTCCAGTAGCCGAGCGACCAGCTCGCCGCGATGATGTGGTTGCGGATCAGCGGCGACGCCCCGGCCGCCGTGAGCGAGAAGATGAAGAAGCCAGCCACGAACGCGGCCAGGCCCGACAGCACACCCAGAAGCACGAGCAGTGGGAGGATCCGCTCGGCGGCGCGTGCGAGCACCCCGTCGGAGAACGCCCGCAAGACGACGACCATCGTCACCGTGGTCCAGATCGCGACCGGAAAATGCACCAGCACCGCGTGGTACGGCGCCAGCAGGCGGATGAATATGTCGTAGTTCATGCTTCACGCCTTCCACGGCCCAGCAGGAGATTGAGCGCCACGCCGAACGACGCCATCAGCAGCAGGCCGGCAAACAGCGTCAGCATCCACTGACGCCAGATTTCATTGGCGAACACCGCCTCGACGCCGTAGCGCGCCAGTTGGCGCTCGCTGTGGCGGAACTTCACCGGTACGCCCTTCTCGATGTACTTCGAGCCGGCGTGGCGCTTGCTGGACAGGCTGGCCCAGTCCACCCGCCCCGGATAGAACAGGGTGACGTTGGTCCAGGCCTGGTCCCAGGCCGGCGCACCGCCGCCCTCGACGCTGACCGCGTTGACCTCCGCCTCGCGGTCCAGCCCGAGCGACACCGGCAGCGACACGTAGTGGTAGCGGCTGCCGTCCGAGGTGCGGTGGATGGCGAACGCCACGGTATAGACGCCCTTGTCGCGGATCGCCTTGTCTTCCTGCGGATGGCCGGTGTCCAGCGCGCGTGTCAGGGTCACGTCGCGGAAACCGTCGTGCCACACGGGCGCGCCGTGCACGTGCACGTCGGCCGCGGAGCCTTCGCCCGCCCGCACCAGCCGGCGCGGAATGACGTCGCCGTCTTTCCAGGCATGTTTCGGGTCGAACGGCACCGCCTCGTCCTCGCGAAGCACGACGTCGCCAGCCGCAAGCCGGCCGTTCTTGATGTCGTTCCACGCCAGGGCGGGGAGGCCCTTCTTCTTCGCGTCGAACATCAGCTTGGGCTGCTCGCTCTGGTTGTTCCAGTTGGTGCCGAAGAAGATCGTCTTGCCCTCGTCGCTGTAGCGCGCCTCGGCCACCGCGCCGTCGTCGGCCTTGCCGATGGGGTTGGTGCGATTGGTGCGCCATTGCCACAGGTCGACGAAGTAGCCGGCGTTGCGCAGCCGCGAGAGTTCGGGCTCGGGCACCACCGACGCCCAGTCGTTGTCGCGCCGGCGCGTGGACGGCAGGTACTTGCCGACCTCGCGCTGGCCCTTCTTCACCCCGAGGTAGGGATGCGCCGCGACCTCGTCCTCGGTGGCCTCGTCGGCCGTGTACCACATGCGCGTGTTGGCCATCACGTAGGCGCCGTAGCGGCCGAACTCCGGCACGCTGCCGTCGTCGATCATCATCGACACGCGGTCCTCGTAGTCGCCCTGCGACTGCGCCGCGCCGTCGCGCACCCACTTGCCGCCCTCATGGCGCAGCACGTCGTAGTCGAGGTGGCGCTTGGCGGTCGGCCAGCGATAGCGCACGTAGACCTGCTTTCCGTCGAAGGCGGCCTTGACCTGCAGCGGCAGCGTCAGCTCCTTCGGGATGTCGATTCCGCGGGCGGGATCGTTCCTGATCACGCCTCGGCCATGGGTCAGGAAGGCGGCCAGCAGCAGGCCGAAGAATATGGCCAGGGCCAGGTACAGCAGTCGCCTCATCGCGTCTCCTCGATCAACTGCCTGCCACATCGCGTAGCACCACGTCGGCGCAGTCTGCTCCTGTCGCCAAACGTGTTGTTGATGAATCGCAAGCGGTGCCGTCGCCCGGGATTGGCGATTACACGGGGTTGCCATCGCGCCTCGTGGCGAATGTGGCGGCGCTGCCTTCGAACAGACCGGCAGCCTCTACACCCTGACATTCGTCAAGGCCATCGGCGATCACGGCGGCAACACTCCGTGCGAACAAGAAGCGGGGCCATTGCCCTGCCCACCGCTGTATCAGCCAACGCCTGCAATGAAGATGCTCACCAGAGTCCTTGCGCTATTCGCTGCCGCCTTTCTCAGCGTGGGGGTCCATGCGGCGGACCCGGCCGCCAGCGCGGGCTGCCTGAGCTGCCACGACGGCAGCAAGAAGCTGCAGACCACCGGGGCCGACGGCAAGAAGCGCGATCTGCGCCCGGTGCACAAGTCGGCGATGGCCAAGAGCACGCACACCTACCTCGGCTGCAGCGATTGCCACAAGGACGTGGTCGACCAGCAGGCGCCGCACCAGAAGACCGGCGAGCCCAAGCCCGACTGCGTGGGCTGCCACCAGGGCCTGTGGGACAAGGTCAAGAAGGAAGGCCGCGAGAAGTCGCGCCCCGACATCGGCCTCGTGCTCGAGCAGGCCGAACGCTACAAGCAGTCGGTGCACTCGCGCCCGAACACTGACGACCCGACCCAGGTCAACGCGACCTGCGTCGCCTGCCACGACCCGCACACCTTTGCCCGCCTGCCCGCCAAGGGACCGGAACGCAACGCCTGGCGCCTGGGCGTGCCCGCCGCCTGCGGCAGCTGCCACGACGTGCAGCTGGAGGAGTTCGCCGGCTCCGTGCACGGCGAGACCATCGCAGAGGGCAAGGCTCGCGCGGCCATCTGCTCGGACTGCCATAACCCGCACGGTGTGGACCGCACGTCCACCGAGGCGGCCAAGCTGCACACCACCAAAGCCTGCATGGGCTGCCATGCGGACAACGCCAAGTCGTACACCGACACCTACCACGGCAAGATCACGGCGCTCGGCTACGCGCACACCGCGCAGTGCTTCAACTGCCACAACAACCACGACGTGCAGTCGCCCGACGACGAGCGGTCGAAGGTCCACATGGACAACCGGCTGAAGACCTGCCAGAAGTGCCACAAGGAGGCCACGGCCAACTTCGTGAGCTTCCAGCCGCACGCCACCGCCAGCGACTTCAAGCGCTACCCGCACGTGTGGCTGTCCACCAAGATGATGATCGGGCTGCTGCTGGGCACCTTCGCCTTCTTCTGGATCCACCTGCTGCTGTGGCTCTACCGCGAGATCCAGGACCGCCGCCAGGGCAAGACGCGCCCGCACGTCAACGTGGCGGCGCTGGGCATCCCGCCGGGCAAGGAAGTTCGACGCTTCGGCCCGTGGTGGCGCCTGGGCCACCTGCTGTTCGCGATCAGCCTGATGGTGCTCACGCTCACCGGCATGACGATCATGTATGCCGGCAGCGACTGGGCGCCGGTGGTCGTGCGCATGCTGGGCGGCCCGGTGATCGCCGGCATCATCCACCGCACTGCGGCGGTGGTGTTCGCCTCGATCTTCGTCATCCACCTCGTCTTCATCGCCGGCTACCTGCTTCGCAACTGGCGCACCTTCCAGATCTTCGGCCCGAACTCGCTGATCCCGGGCATCCAGGACCTGAAGGACGTGATCGCGATGTTCAAGTGGTTCCTCGGCCGCGGCCCACGCCCGGTGTTCGAGCGCTGGACGTACTGGGAGAAGTTCGACTACTGGGCGCCGTTCTGGGGCGTGACGATCGTCGGCGCCAGCGGCTTCATGATGTGGTTCCCGGAGTTGACCGCGCGCTTCCTGCCGGGCTGGGTGTTCAACGTGGCGGCCATCATGCACGGCGAGGAAGCGTTCCTCGCGGCGGTGTTCCTCTTCACGGTCCACTTCTTCAACAACCACTTCCGGCCCGACAAGTTCCCGTTCGACCCGGTGATGTTCACCGGCTCCATGCCGGTGGAGGAGTTCGCCCGCGAGCACGGCGTGCAGTACCGCCGCCTCCTGGAAAGCGGTGAGCTGAAGAACCACCTCGTCGACGCACCGTCGCGGCCGTTCACCCTCGCCTCGCACGCGCTCGGCTTCTTCCTGATCGCCTGCGGCCTCGGCCTGCTCGTGCTGATCGGCAACGGCTTCATGCGCAGCATGGGGTGGTAGCCATGAACACCACAGCGCACGTCAGCGGGTTCCCCGTCAATGCTGCGCTGCGATGTTCATTGATCCGCATCATCCGGTCGGCCATCCGGCCGCCTCATCATGGGAATGCCGCATTGGGCGGTATTCCAGAACACCCGAAGGAGTATTCGTGAAAAGCATGCACCTGCTGGCTGCAGTGTCGGCCGCCCTGTTGGTCTCGTTCCCCGCCGCTGCGGCACCTGATGCAGACGCAGCCGCCAAGCTGGCAAAAGAAAACGGCTGCACCAAGTGCCACGCCGTGGACAAGAGCAAGAAAGGACCGTCCTACCAGAAGGTCGCGGCCAAGTACAAGGGCAAGGCCGACGCCCAGGCCAAGCTGGTGGATGTCGTGACCAAGAGCCCGAAAGTCAAGCTCGATGACGGTACCGAGGAAGAGCACAAGGCGCTCAACACCAAGGATCAGGCACAGATCAACAACCTCGTGCAGTGGATCCTGGCGCAGTGAGCACGTAGGAACTCGGACGATCCCGAGCCGGCGGCGTGACAAGCCGCAGACCCCTGAGCGTTCCCCGTTCCACCCCCTATTGTTGGTGATGGAGGAATTATGAACATGAGGTTCACTCGATCAGGGCTGGCGGCCACGGTGGCCGCTGCAGTTCTGGCGCTTGCGGGTTGCGGCGGAGGAGGCGATGACGACACGACGCCTCCGGTCGTCACACCACCACCGGTGGTCACGCCGCCGGTAGCAGTTCCGACCGGCACCTCGCCGATCACGCTGACGGCCAACACGCCGCCCGCCACCTTCGCCGCGCTCGAGCCGGTGATCACGGTGGGCCGCGTCACGATCGCCAGCCCGCCGGTGGTCGACTTCTCGATGACCGATGCCGACGGCAACGCCATCATCGGCTTCGGCAGCACGAGCCAGAGCGCCACCGCCACGGTCGCGAGCTACCCGAACGTCGCGTTCTCGCTGGCCAAGCTGGTGCCCGGCACCGACGGCGCGCCCAGCAAGTGGGTCAGCTACATCGTGACGACGGTGCCGACGACGACGTCGCCGAACCCCGCACCGACCCGCCCCAGCACCGACAACACCGGCACGCTGGTCGACCACGGCAACGGCACCTACACGTACACGTTCTATCGCGACATCACGACGGTCAAGGACCAGGTGGCAGCGATGACCGTGGCCGCGCCCAATAACAAGGACGACCTGGGTGACCTCACCTACGACCCCAACCTCGTGCACCGCCTGACGATGCAGGTCTCCGGCAACGCGCCGGGCACCGGCACCAACACGGCGACCGCGGTTCAGGCGACCCCGGGCGTGCCGATGACGAACCCGGTGGACGTGATCTACGACTTCGTTCCGGCAACGGGCGCGGCCGTGGAATCGGGACGCGAGATCGCCGCCACTTCCAAGTGCGACGAGTGCCACCGCAGGCTGGGCGGCATTCCGGGCGAGAGTTCGGCGAGTTCCGCCGCGGGCTTCCACGGCGGCGCGCGCAACGAAGTGCGCTACTGCGTGGTGTGCCACACCGAGCAGCGCCGCTACGGCCGCACCGAGGCGACGTTCGACACGAGCACGATGTCGTTCACGAGCAGCACGACCAAGGTCGATGACCGCGCGGTCGGCAACCTGCCGAACTTCATCCACAAGACCCACATGGGTCACAACCTGTCCAAGCACAACTACAACTACGGTGGCGTCGAATTCAACCACGTCGGGTACCCGCAGGACATCAAGAACTGCACCAAGTGCCACGACGGCTCCGACACCTCCACGGCCAAGACCGCGCAGGGCGACAACTGGAAGAACGTGCCCAGCCGACTGGCGTGCGGTTCGTGCCACGACGGCATCAACTTCGCAACCGGCAAGGGCGTGACGATCGCCGACGCGCAGGCGGGCCTCACGACCAGCACCTACGGCCACGTCGGCGGCGCTCAAGCCAATGACAAGCTGTGCGCGCTGTGCCACACATCGACCGGCATCGATCTGAACCACCTGCCGATCACGGCGCCGAACCCGGAAAACTCGCTGCTCGCGGGCATGACCAACAGCAACACGAACGCCGCGTGGATCGCCTCGAACACCAGCCGCCTGCCGGCCGGTGCGATCAAGGTCACCC
Source organism: Burkholderiaceae bacterium (assembly GCA_905339355.1). Taxonomy (GTDB): domain Bacteria; phylum Pseudomonadota; class Gammaproteobacteria; order Burkholderiales; family Burkholderiaceae_C; genus Albitalea. Next base: position 12,222 of record CAJPFZ010000123.1, on the reverse strand, counting down.
ACGAGATCAAGAGCGTGTCGCTGAACGCCAGCAGCCAGCCGGTGATGGTGTTCCGCCTGCTGCAAGACGGCGTGGCGAAGACCTTCAACGACCCGACGGCGAAGACCGAGATCTGGGACGGCTTCATGGGCGCCCCGAGCCTGTACTTCGTGTACTCCGTGCCACAGGACGGCATCGCTGCACCGACGGACTTCAACGCCAGCAGCAGCGTCTACCTGAGAAGCCTCTGGAACGGCACCGCCACCGGCACGCTGAGCGCGCCTGACGCGGAGGGCTACTACACCGCCACGTTGACGGGCGTCACCATCCCTGCGAGCGCAAAGATGCTCACGGGCGGTGTCGGCTACTCGTACAACGTGAAGAGTTCGCTGCCGCTCACGCAGACGAACCTGGCGGACTATCCGGTGACGGCAGCCACGGGCTCCGGCCTGACCGCGGGCATGCCCAACATGACCGGCGGCTTGATCGTCGTCTCGCCCAACGTGCAGAAGGTCGCCGACGGCTTCACCGGCCGGCGCGCGATCGTCGCGGACGCACGCTGCAACGCCTGCCACCAGGAGCTCGGAACGTTCACCGTGGACTCCTTCCACGGCGGACAGCGCAACGACGGCACGACGTGCTCGTGGTGCCACAACCCGAACCGCGCAAGCAGCGGCTGGACGGCGGACTCGACCAACTTCGTGCACGCGATCCATGCGGGTGCGAAGCGGACCGTGCCGTACACCTGGCACGCGATCAGCGAGACCGACAACTACTCCGAAATCGGCTACCCGGGCGTTCTGAGGCAGTGCGAGACCTGCCACTTGCCGGGCACGTACGACTTCAGCGCGGCGGCTTCGTCGAGCGCCTTGCCGAACCGGCAGTACCGGACGGTGGCCACGGGCACCTTCAGCTCGACGGCCAATGCGCTGAGCCTGTTCCAGAGGTCGCCGTACGTCACCGATGACCTCGCCTATGGCAGCGGCTTCAGCTTCAACGCGGGCACCGGTGTCACCACCGAGGCTGCAGCGACGACGCTGGTGATCTCTCCGATCACGACGACCTGCATCTCGTGCCACGACAGCGACCTCGCCAGGTCGCACATGGTGACCAACGGCGGTTCGTTCTACGTGCCGCGCAGCCAGGCCCTGGCCACGTCCGAGCAGTGCATGCTGTGTCATGCCTCGGGCAAGGTGGCGGACATCGCGGTGATGCACGCCCGGTGAACGACAGACGGCTGGTGTGAGGAGGACCGGAGCACGATGCAAAGCAACGTGCTCCGGATCCACCCCAGACAGCCCGGCAGCTGCAACGCCGCCGGGCTGTTTCTTTTTTTGGTTTCACCGTAAGGTAACGACATGAACACCACACGAATGCGACTCTTGTTCGGCGGCCTCCCGGGGCTAGCGCTGGTTGCGCTGGGCCTGATGGCCTCCGGCCCGGCAGTGGCCGCCGGCAGCGGCACCTCCAGTGCGCAAGCGCCGGGATCGGCGGCGAGCGCCACGGCCACGATGACGAAGAAGAAGCCGCCGGCACGACCGAAGCGACTGATCGATATCAACAGCGCGAGCCGCGCGCAGCTCAAGAATCTGCCCGGGATCGGCGATATCGAGGCTGACCGGATCATCGCGGGAAGACCCTACAAGACCAAGGCGGATCTGGCCGAAACGAAGGTGATTCCGACCGGCACGTACCTCTCTATCCGGCATGCCATCATCGCCAAGCAGCCGAAGAAGCCGAGCGGCAAAGCCCAGGGCCAGTGAACGAAGGTGACCCAATGAACACGTTTCGATCGTCGAATCGCTGGATCGGACTCATGGCAGCGGGCCTGGTGGCGCTCGCCATCGCCGGATGCGGCGGCGGCTCGGGCAGCAGCACGACACCGCCCGACGTGGTCTTGCCGCCGGACATCGAGACGGGCCAGACCGCACTCGCCAACTCGACCGCGCTCAACATCCACATCAACAGCGTGACGATCGCCGGGCGTCCGGTGGTCGATTTCACGGTGACGAACCAGGCCGGCTCCGGCATGACGGGCATCGCGCCGGCAGACCTGCGCTTCAACATCTCCAAGTTGCAACCCGACCCCGAGGGCGGCCCGGCGAACTGGCAGAACTACATCAACCGCGCCGTGGGCGGCGTGGTCCAGGCAACCCAGGAGCGCGCGAGCACGGGCTATGCCTTCGGCACGCTCGAACGCCTGGGCAGCGGCCGCTACATCTACACCTTTGCCACCGACATCACCGACCCGTCGGCGAACACCTGCCCCGCCCCGTGCACCACTGCCGAGGGCGAGCCGCTGGACACGCGCTACGCGCCGGCGCTCACGCACCGCGTCGCGATCCAGCAGGCCAACCGCAACTACCCCGAAGCCACCGGTGTGCACGACTTCGTGCCGTCGGGCGAGCCGGTGACGATGCTGCGCGACGTGGTCGCCACCAGCACCTGCAACAGCTGCCACTCCGAGCTGACCGCCCACGGCAGTCGCGTCGACACCAAGCTGTGCGTGACCTGCCACAATCCAGGCACCTCGGTGGCGGGAACGCCCAACACCACGGTGGACTTCAAGGTGATGATCCACCGCTTCCACTACAACAACGCCGGCGCCGCGCTGCCGAGCGTGCAGGCCGGCGTGCCCTACCGCATCGGCCGCGACGACTTCTCGGCAGTGACGTTCACGCAGGACGTGCGCAACTGCACGCGCTGCCACGACGGCACGCCTGGCGCCGCCAACACCGCGCCGCAGGGCGACCACTGGAAGACGCAGCCGAGCATGCAGGTCTGCGGTTCGTGCCACGACAACGTCTACTTCGGCTCGGCGCCTGACCCGACCAAGCCCTACCAGACCGTGCCACACAGCGGCGGCGTGATGACCGACAACGGCACCTGCGCCTCGTGCCACGCCGCCGGCAAGTTCGGCGACGCCAAGGACATCGCGATCGCCCACGGCCTGCCCTCGCGCCTGACGGCCGCGGCCGCACGCTTCCAGTTCAACATCCTCTCGGTCAGCGGCGCCACCCCGGGCGGCACGCCTGTGGTCACCTTCTCGGTCACCGACCCGACTCGCGGCGACGCGCCCTACGACATCAAGGCCGACCCGGCGTTCACGGCCGCCGCCGGCGTCAGCTCGCTGAGCCTGAAGATCGGCTGGACCACGGCCGACTTCAGCAACGACGGCAGCGGCCAGCGCTTCGGCCAGCCGATCAGCATCAATGCGCTGAGCGCCGCGGTGCAGCCCGGCCCGACCGCCGGCACCTACATCGCGAGTTCGCCGACGGCGCTGCCGGCCGGGCTCACCGGCACGCTGCGCGTCACGATGGAAGGCCACCCGGCCGGCGACGTCACCACCGCGGGCAGCTTCACCGACCGGCTGGCGGTGAAGAACGTGTTCAAGGACGTGGCGGTCACGGGCACCCTGCTCGCCCGCCGCACCGTGGTCGACATCGCCAAGTGCAACATGTGCCACGGCACGCTGAGCCTGCACGGCAACAACCGCACCGACGAGATCGGCGCCTGCACCGTGTGCCACAACTCGAACGCGACCGACGCGGCGCGGCGCCCCACCAGCGCGGGCGTGCTCACCGGCGGCATCGACGGCAAGCTCGAGGAGTCGATCGACTTCAAGACCATGATCCACGGCATTCACGCAGGCCAGGCCCGCAACGAGGGCATCACGGTCTACGGATTCGGCGGCACGGCGCACGACTTCAGCGGCGTTGCCTTCCCCGGCAAGATCGAGGACTGCGCCACCTGCCACGTCGGCACTTCGTACCAGATCACGGGCCCGTGGCTTGCGCCGTCAACCAACGGCATCCTCGGCACCACGGTCAGCACCGGGGCGTCGGCGATCGATCCGGCCGACAACCTGCGCATGTCGCCGACCGTGGCGGTCTGTTCCTCGTGCCACGACAACGCGGTGGCAAAGGTGCACATGCAGGATCCGAGCAGCGGCGGCACGTTCTCTGCCACGCAATCTGCGCTGCAGACGAGCATCGTCGAGAACTGCGCGATGTGCCACGGCGCCGGGCGGGTGTTCGACGTCAAGACCGTCCATGGCGTCAAGTAGGAGCGGGCCCTCGGGCGCGATCGAACGAGCAAGGCTAACCGGCAGACAGCAATGAACATCAAGAAACCACTGCTTTCGGCGCTCCTCGTGCTGTGGGGCCTCGCCGCTCCATCGGCGCTGCTGGCACAGACGCCCGCCGAGCCCGCGGCCTCCGCAGCATCGGCTGCTGCGCCCGCCGCATCGGCTGCAGCGCCCGACACCTCGGCCAGTGCCCCGGCGGCGAAACCCGCCGCGGCGCCCGTGCCCGCCGGCATGGGCACCGAGTACACCGCCAAGGGCGCCGACACCTGCATCGAGTGCCACGACGCCGACAGCGACACCGAGACCTTCACGATGGCGGGCGTGTTCAAGAACCGACACGGCCATCGCGGCGATGCGCGCGCGCCTTTCGGCAAGGGCGGGCTGCAATGCGAGGCCTGCCACGGTCCCGGCGCACGGCATTCGGCCAACAAGAGCAACAAGAAGCTCACGGTCAACAACTTCAGAGCCAACTCGTTCCTGAGCGTGCCCGAACGCAACGCGCCTTGTGTCGCATGCCACCAGGATCCCGCGCGCAACGCCTGGCATGTCGGCGCGCACGACCGCAACCAGGTGGCCTGCACCGACTGCCACCAGCTGCACACGGGCAAGGACCCGGTGCGGGTCACGAGCACCCAGCCCGACGTCTGCCTCGCCTGCCACAAGCAGGAACGCATCGACTTCCAGAAGGCCTCGTCGCATCCGGTGCGCTTCGGCAAGATGGCCTGCAGCGACTGCCACAACGCCCACGGCTCCACCAGCGTGGCGATGCTGAACAAGCCGACCGTCAACCAGACCTGCTTCGAGTGCCACGCCGAGAAGCGCGGCCCGATGCTGTGGGAGCACGCGCCGGTGGTCGAAGACTGCACGACCTGCCACACCGTGCACGGTTCGGTGCGTCCGGCCCTGCTGACGAAGTCGCCACCGATGCTGTGCCAGCAATGCCACTCGCCGGCCGGCCATCCCTCGGTGGCGCGCACCGGCGCCGCCTTGCCCGGCAACGGCGGCGCAGGCTCGATCTTCGTCGTGGCCGGCAGTTGCACCAACTGCCACACGCAGGTGCACGGGTCCAACCACCCCGCCGGCGCCAAGCTGCTGCGTTGACCGACATTCGGAGAACGACAACATGAAAACCTCCACCCCCCTGTGGCTGCTCGGCGCCCTGGGCGCGCTGTCGATCACGACCGGAACACCGGTGGCTGCGGCCGATCCGTCGCAGTGGACCTGCGAGACCTGCCCCTTCGAAGAGCCCGGCGTCAGCGGCTCGGTCGACGTCGGCGTCGGCGTGGTCACGAAGGAGTCGGCCAGGTTCGGCGACTTCACCGGCCTCGACCGCAAGGGCGGCCACCTCATCGCCGGCGGCGAAGCCAGCTATCGCGGCAAGGCCGGCGGGTTCGGCAGCTTCAGCGCCACCGACCTGGGCCTGGACAGCCGCACGCTCGCCGGCGAGCTCGGGCGCGAGGGCCGCTACAGCCTGCGCATCGGCTACGCCGAATTGCCGCGCCACTACACCGACAGCGCGAGCACGCCCTTCCTCGGCACCGGCAGCACGCTGCTCACGCTGCCGGCGGGTTTCCCCGCCGACACCACCGCCGACATGCCGCTGGCCGGCACGCTGCAGCCGGTGGACATCGGCACCAAGCGCTCGCGCCTGGACGTCGGCGCGTCGCTGATCGGCTCCGAGCAGTGGAGCTACCGCGTCAACGTGCGCCATGACGTTCGCGACGGCACGCAGCGCGGCGCCGGATCGTTCTTCTCCACCGCCTCGCAGCTGGTGCTGCCCGTCGATCAGGTCACCGACCGGATCGAGGTCTCTGCCGCCTACACGCATCGTGCGCTTCAGGCCTCGCTCGCCTACCACGGCTCGACCTTCCGCAATTCCGCCGAGTCGCTGACCTGGCCCAACCCGTTCACCGCCGGCATCCTCGGCAGCGGCAGCGGCCAGCTCGCGCTCGCGCCGGACAACGAGTTCCACCAGGTCAGTGGCACGCTCGGCTACCAGATCAGCCCGAAGCTGCGGGCCAGCGCCGAGCTGGCGGTCGGGCGCATGACCCAGGACTCGCCCTACCTCGCCGCCACGCTGAACCCGAACCTCGTGGTGCCTGCACTGCCCGCGCAATCCCTGCGCGGACGCGCCGACACGCTCGACGCCAGCGTGCGGCTGTCGGCTCAGGCGAGCGACCGCCTGCGCCTGAGCGCCAGCCTGACGCGCAACGAGCGCGACAACGAGACACCGAGCAACGCCTATCCTTCGGTGTCGACCGACCTCTTCGTCGGCCTGGCGCCGAGCATCAACCTGCCTTACAGCTTCACGCGCGACCGCCTCAAGTTCGGCGGCGACTTCCGCGGCCCCGGCAGCCTGAAGCTTGCGGCCGGCGTCGAATACGACACCCACAAGCGCACGCTGCAGGAAACCAGCCGGACGCGCGAGGCAAGCGTGTGGGGCCGCGCCAGCGTGCAGGCGCGCGAGAACCTCTCGCTCTCGCTCAAGCTCGCGCACGCGGAGCGCGACAACACCGGCTACGACGCCGTCGCGTCGCTCCAGCCCCAGAACCCGCTGATGCGCAAGTACAACCAGGCCGACCGCCGCCGCGACACCGCCTCGCTGCGCGCCGACCTGGCCGTCAGCGAGAAGGTCAGCGCTGGGCTCGGCGTCGACCTCGCGAACGACGACTACCGGCATTCGGACATCGGTCTCACCCGCGCGCGCAGCGCGGGCATCTCGGGCGACATCTCTGCCGCACTGTCCGACACGACGCAGCTTCGCCTGTTCGCGCAGGGCGAGCGCATCCGCTCCGACCAGGCGGGCAGCCAGCTGTTTGCGCTGCCTGACTGGACCGGCCGCAGTGACGACGAGGTGGAAATGCTCGGCGTAGGCCTCACCCACAACGCGCTGAAGGGCAAGCTCGAACTGGCGGCGGACCTGGCGGTCACCCGCGCGCGCAGCGACACCGACGTCGACACCGGGTCGGCCGCCGCGCCGTTCCCGAAAGCGAAGACCACGCGCGACACGCTCAAGCTGACGGCGCAGTACCGCATGAGCGAGAAGCTGTCGCTGCTCGGCAGCTTCTGGTACGAGCGGTACGCGTCGAAGGACTGGCACCTCGATGGGGTGTTGCCCGCGACGGTGCCGAACCTGCTCGCCTTCGGCGAACAGGCGCCGCGCTACAGCGTGAACGTGCTGAGGGTGGCGCTGCGTTATCGCTTCTGAGGCGAGCCTGCGCCACAGCCTCGCCGGCATTCCGTCACGGTTGACGGATCGCAAGCATCAGGGTCGCGTCCGGGCACAAGATCAAACCACTCTGGCAACCCCCATGGTGGAAGCCTGAGAGAAGCGCTAACGCGCCTGCTCCGGGATTACATCCGGCCGATCTTCAAAGGAGAGCACATGACCCTTCGCCTGACCACGATGGCCTTCGCCGTCGCCGCCCTGACCCTCACCGCTTGCGAATCCGTGCAGCAACCGGTGCCGCCCAACACGCTGGTCGCCGCCAAGGTGGCCACGGCGCCGAACCCGACTGCGCTCGCGGCTGACCCGGCATGGGCCAACGCGAAGGCCTTGTCGGTGCCGTTGTCCGGCGGCGCCAACTTCGGCGGCAAGGGCGAGACCACGGCCTCGCTGAAGGCGGTGTACTCGGGCGACACGCTGTACATGCTGGTGCAGTACGCCGACCCGACGCACTCGGTTCGCCGCGGCCCGTACCAGAAGCAGGCCGACGGCACGTGGAAACAGCTGAAGTCGGCCGACAACAAGGGCGGCGACGAGAATACCTACTACGAAGACAAGTGGGCCTTCATCTGGAACATCGGCAACTCGATCAAGAACTGGGAGAAGGAAGGCTGCGCGGCCACCTGCCATGAAGGCCAGGGCAAGCCCTTTGGCAACAAGTACACCGCGAGCCCGGGTGAACTCGGCGACATCTGGCACATGAAGGGCAGCCGCACGGCGCCCTGGGGCTTCGTCGACGACCAGTACGTGGACCACACCCGCTACGACGCGAAGGCCAACCCCAACGCCGGACGCAAGAACGAGCCGGGGCCCCCGGGCCCGCAAGGCGGCGAGTACAAAGGCGTTCCGCTGGTCGACGGCAAACCGCAGTTCATGAACCGCGACGCACGCGCGCTGACAGCAGGCGGCACGCAGTACATCAAGCGCGGCGACGAGGTGCCGTTCGACGACAGCCGCTTCAAGCCGGGTGACGAAGTCGCCTCTTTCATCATCAACAACCTCGCTGGCTTCGATCGCGGCGACGTTCGTGTCGCCCTCAGCTGGAAGGACGGCATGTACACGTCGGTGGTGAGTCGCAAGCTCGTGACCGGCAGCAAGTTCGACGTGCAGTTCAGCGACCTCAAGGCGCGCTACGGCTTCGGCTTCGCGGCGTTCGACAACGCCCAGGTGCGCCACGCCACCGGCGACGACGCCCTGTTCCTGGTGTTCGGCAAGTAGCAAGCAGCACGGCGCTCGGACTGCGGCCGCCCCGCTGCGAAGCGGGGCGACTGCGTCTTCAGCAGCCACGGCGGCGCCTCAGGGGGCGTCGTCTTCCGGTTGACGCGAGTCAATGCGGCGCGGCCCAGCCACGCTAATGTGGCGCCACGCCACGCACGCCCATGCCGCAACTCACCTCCCCTCGAGTCATCCTCTTCGACTGGCATGGGACCTTGGTCGACACCTTCGAGCCGATGTACCGCGCGGTCGACGAGGTGCTCGCGCAGCTGGCGCGGCTCGGCGTCGCGCACCGGCTGCTGCGCCCGGGGCATGCACGGCTGATCGAGCACGAGATGCTGATCCAGCATGTGCGCCAGCACCGCCGGCTGCCGGATGACTTGAAGACCACGCGCCAGATCTCGCGCACCGAGATCTTCGAGATCCTCTTCGGCGCCGACGAGGACGCGAAGCTCGCCGTGCACGAGGCCTTCGACGTGCGCTACATGCGGCACTTCGGCCAGGTGCGGCCCTTCGAGCCGGGCGTGCGGGCGATGCTGCGCTCGCTGCGCCAGGCCGGGCTCACGACCGGCGTGCTCACCAACCGCCGGCGCAAGCTGCTGCTGCAGGAACTCGCCAAGGTAGATGGCGGCTGGCAGGAGTTGTTCGACGTGGTTGTCTGCGGCGACGACGTGCCGCGGCGCAAGCCAGCTCCCGACATCGTCTTGCGCGCCTGCGCCGATCTCGGTGTCGCGCCGGAGCGCGCAATCTGGTTCGTCGGCGACAGCACGACCGACACGACCGCGGCCAAGGAAGCGGGCGTGACGGCGATCTACTACAACGGCGCGAAATGGGCACCGGCGCACCTGGTGCGCATCTTCCCCGGGAGCCACCGGCCCGATGCGATCGCCGCCGACTTCGCCGCGCTGCAGGCGCTCGCGCTGCCCCATCGATCACCGCCGGCCAGCGCGCGCAAGACGATGCCGGCGTGAATCTGCGCGCGTGCTACGGCGCCGGCCGCACCAGGTCGATGCGCCGCTGCAGGCGCTGCACCTCGGCAGTTTCGCCGGCGCGCTGCGCAAGGCCTTGCTGCACGCCGAGCCACGCAAGCAGTGGACGCCGCCAGCCCTGCGCCGATGCGGTGTCCGCCGCCAGCGCGACCGCGGCGGGGCTCGCTCGCCCGGCCTGGAATGCCACCGCCACCGCGATCAGCCGCGACAGCGGATCGTCGATCTCCGGCAGGCCGCCCGGCATCGCGCCGGCACCCGCGAGCGCCGCGGCGACGCCGCGGTGCGCCGGCGGCAGGTGGGCGATGTCCTCGGGCCGCAGCGGCTTGGCGGCGAGGTAGTCGGCGTAGGCGCGCTCCGGCGCGGCCGCATCGGCACGCAGTGTCTCGAATCCCTCGCAGGGCCCGAACTGAAGGCTCGCCACCATCGCCGCGCAGCGCATCAGCTCAACCCGCGCCACCAGCTCCGGCCGACCGGTTCGCGCGACTTCGGCGCGTGCACGCTCGAAGGCACGCGTGGCGGCGCGGCTATCGCCGGTGAGGTGGGCTGTCACCGCGTCGTCGATCGCGCCTTTGGCGTTGGCTTGCCAATCGGGCACCGGCGGCCCACCGGCGCAGGCGGCGAGCAGCACGATGGACAGTGATGCGACGACCTGCGCGAGGCGGTGCGGGAGCAGAGGAAGTGCTTTCATCGCAGCTTCAACTCCGTGTCGCGCGCAAACGGCCACTTGCGGTTCACCTCGTCGACCAGCTGCTCGACCTTGCGCACCGTGGCGTCGACCTCGCCGCGCAGCGCGCCCAGGTCATCGGTTGCGGCGCGTGCGTTGCTGGCCACCGCCTGCGCCTCGGCGAGCACGCCGTCCACCTTCTTCAGCGTGGCGCGTGCGTCGACCAGCATCGCATTGAGCTGCACGATGGTGGCGCGGCTTTCGGGCACGACGCCGCCGGGGCCGAGCACCTGTGCGTCGGCCTTCGCCGCCATGCCGTCGATGCGCGCCAGCAGCGTGTTGACGCGGTCGAGCGCCACGCCCAGCTTCTGAGCCTCGGCGTCACTGCCGAGCAGCACGCCCGCGGCGCCGCGCGGCCCCTTGAGCCGCTCCGTCACCGCCTGCAGGTTGGCGAGGCTCGAGGCGAGCGCCGCGTCCGACGCGGAGAGCTGCGTGAGGTTCTGGATCAACTCGCGTGCCGCCGCGACCAGCCGCGGCAACTCCGCGCCGGTGTCGCCGATCAGCACCGGGCGCTCGGCACCGTCGGGCAGCAGAGGGTCGGTCAGCACGCCGGTGTAGGCGCGCAGGTTGGCGCCGCCGACCAAGCCACGCACCAGCGTGAACACGCTCGACTCGCGCAGCCAGTGCGCGTCCTTGCGCGGCACATCGACGAGGATGCGCGCATTGCCCTGCGGCGCAAGCTCGATGCGGCGCACGCGCCCGATCGGGAAGCCGGAGAAGGTCAGGTCCATGCCGACCCGCACGCCTTCGGAGTCTTCGGCCAGCAGCACCAGGCGCTGCGTGCTTTCGAAGGCGCCGCGTGCGTACATCAGGTACAGCACGGTGCCGCCGATCAGCAGCGCGAACAGGGCGAGCAGCAGGCCCGCCTTGAATTCGAGATGCGGCACGGGCTGCGCGCGAGAGGAGGGTTCTTCTTCGTTCATTGCATCCGCTGCGCGGTTCAGTAGTAGTTGCCCACCAGCGAGGCGGCCTCGATGAGCACGATGACGAGGAACATGCGCACGAGGCCCTGCAGCTCGGCACTCGTGCGCAGGCCCGGCCGCGTGGTTTCCTCGAGCACCGCGGCGATCGGCATCAGCGCGACCGTGATGCCGAAGAACAGGATCTTGAGCGCGAAGATCAGCGAGACGCCCGGGTTGAACACGTGCCCGACCGTGTGCGTGTAGGAGGCGAAGCCCGAACTGGTGAAGCCGTAGACGGACAGGTAGGCCACCACCAGCGTCACGACGCAGCTGACGGCCGCCAGCATCAGCGCGCAGAAGACACCGGCCGCCACCCGCGGCAGCACTTCACGCCCGAGCGGGCCGACGCCGATGCGGGTGCCGGCGCCCCAACCTTCGCGCAGCCGCAGCACGCCGATCTCGGCGGCGTTCGGGATCGTGCTGCGCAGCGCCGCGAACAGCGCCGCGGTGAGCGGGATCAGCTCGAGCACCAGCACGCGCACCACCATCTCGAGCGCGTACTGCGAAAGCCCGTAGCTCACCGCCGTCACCAGCACGATGCGGATCAGCACCAGGCTGATCAAGGTCGTGAGCACGGTGAACGGCAACAGCGCCGGCACCGTGGCGAGGTAGGTGCGCTGCAGCAGCACGCGCCTGTTCTCGGCCGAGTAGCTCGACGGCGACACCGCCAGCGCGAGCAGCAGCATGGCGAGGTGCAACACGCGCCACCAGCTCGCAAGCCAGCGCCCGGCACCCCGCGCCATGTCGGCGAGGGCGCGCTGCGTCGAGGTGGTGCTGCTCATGGGCGCCGATCATAGGATCCCCTGCGGGTCGCCGCCGGGTCGCGTGCAAGTTGGCGCGCGATTGATCTGTGCCGGGCCTCCTGGTAGGCAAAGTTGATCACGATCAACCGTCGCGCCGCGGCGGTCACTACCCTGACGAGCATTCGACGCGAGCCACCCCGGCTGCGCCACGCCACGAAGGGACTGCGCATGACCCCACCCTTGCACTCGGCCGCCGACGCCGCCATCAGCGCCGCCCCCGGCGTCCCCATGGCAGGG
>CAJPFZ010000122.1 GCA_905339355.1 Burkholderiaceae bacterium | reverse complement strand
TCTTGGGCCGCGGGCCAGACCGAAGAGGAGGTCTACGCCGCCGTTGGTTTACAATGGATACCTCCAGAGCTCAGGGAGAACAGGGGCGAGTTGGAGGCCGCGGAAAAGGGCTCTCTCCCGTTGCCTTTGGACCGCTCTGATATAAAAGGCGACCTGCACGTCCACACGAAGGAGAGCGACGGCACTTTCACCATGGAGCAGATGGCCGGGGCGGCCATGAAGCTCGGCTACGAGTACATGGCGGTGACCGACCATTCAAAGGCAATCGGAATCGCGAGGGGTCTCGACGAGGCGAGGATAACGGCGCAGATGAATGCAGTCGACGAGTTCAACGCCAAACTGAAGCGGCAGAAAAAGAAGTTCACGGTGTTGAAGGCGACCGAGGTCGACATAAAAGCCGACGGCACTCTCGACCACCCGGAGGAGGTGCTGCGCAGGCTCGACATCGTAGTGGCGTCGGTCCATTCCGGCTTCAGGATGAGCATGGACGAGATGACGAAGCGGGTCGTCAAGGCCATAAGGACTGGCCTTATAAATATCCTGGGCCACCCTACCGGCAGGCTTCTTGGCGAAAGGGAGCCGTTCCCAATAGACCTCGAGAAGGTAATGGAGGAGGCAAAAAAGCACAATACGGCCCTGGAGCTCAATTCGTACCCGGACAGGCTCGACCTCAACGACGTACACTGCATGCTCGCGAAGGAAAAAGGCGTGCTGGTCGCGATATCGACCGATTCCCATTCAATCCACCACCTGGGCAACATCGAGTACGGGATACACGTCGCCAGGCGCGGCTGGCTCGAGAAAAAAGACGTCCTCAACACGAGGCCGCTTGCCGAGCTCATTAAGACGCTTAAAAAGAGGTGAGCAGGCCGCGCCAGATCCAGAGCGCAACTTGACAGCCACCAAGAGTGATATACCATTTAAACAGGGCAACTTTAAATGAAGGAGCGCTATATGAACAAACATGTCCTGTTCAGGTTTCTAGCCAGTTTTATGCTCATAGCCGCGATAAGCGGGTGCGCGGCGACCGAGACGAGAAGGAGCGCCGGAGAGACGGTCGACGACGCCACGTTGACGAGCAGGGTCAAGACCAAGCTCGTCCAGGACCAGTCGCTTGAGGCTTTCCAGATAGACGTCGACACCTACAGGGGAGTGGTCCAACTGAACGGCTTCGTCGATACGCCGGAAGCGGCCGCAAGGGCGGCCGACATTGCCGATGACATCCCTGGCGTAGTCTCTGTGAAAAACAATCTGCAGGTCAAGCCGGGTGAGCCGACAACCGGTGGTTGAGATGCAAAAAAAGAGGGCCGGTCAATCGACCGGCCCTCTTTGATTTTCTGGTATATGGCTCTTTAAGCCCTGGCTTTTTTTTGCCCGTTCTCGAGAGGCTCTATCTTGACCTTTATTATCCTGTTCTGCTCGACGTCGACCACCGTAAGGCGCATGCCCTTGTAGATGACAAACTCGCCGCCCCTGGGGATGCGCTGGAGCTTGGCGAGCATGAAACCCGCGAGGGTATTGTACTCCTCTTCCTCTTCTTCCGTGTCGATGACTATGCCGATGTTCTCGAGGTCGCCGATGGAGGCCGAGGCGTCGACTATCATCGTGCCGTCGCGGAGCTTTTCCACTAGACCTCCTGCGCCCACGTCGTACTCGTCCTCTATCTCTCCCACGAGCTCTTCGAGTATATCTTCGATCGTAACGAGGCCGTCAAGGTCGCCGTGCTCGTCGACCACGACCGCCATGTGTATCTTCCTCCTCTGGAGCTCGCGGAGGAGCTTGCTGATCATTATGGAGTTCGGGACGAAGTACGGGGTCCTTATTATCGACTTGACGTCGAGCTTGCGCCCCTTTTCCAGAGCGTTGAATACGTCCTTGTTATAGAGGACGCCCACTATCCTGTCGATGCTGTCCCTGTAGAC
>CAJPFZ010000121.1 GCA_905339355.1 Burkholderiaceae bacterium | reverse complement strand
CCCAAGCCCGTGCCCTCGTACTTGCGCGTGAGCCCGCTGTCGAGCTGGGAGAAGGGGCGGAACAGGCGGCCCATGTCTTCGGGCGCAATGCCGATGCCGGTGTCGGTGACGCCGATCTCGAGGTAGCCGTGGCCGTCGGCCAGCGGCGCGTTGCCCACGCGCTGCATGCCCTGCGCCTGCACGCTCGGAACGCGCCGCGCCTGCAGCGTCACGCTGCCTCCGTCGGGCGTGAACTTGACCGCGTTGGACAGCAGGTTGTAGACGATCTGCTTGGCCTTGCGCCGGTCCACGCTGACCGGATCGGCGTCGGCGACCGCCACGTCGAGGCGGATCTGGTGTGCGCTCGCGCGGCCCTTGAGCATCAGCACGCTGTTGTTCAGCAGCTCCGACACGTCGGTCTTCTCGTATTCGAGTTCGAGCTTGCCGGCCTCGATGCGCGACAGGTCGAGGATGTCGTTGATCAGCGAAAGCAGATGCATGCCGCTGTCGAAGATCGCTGCGGCCGAATTGCGCTGGCGTTCGGTGACCTCGCCGAGCAGCCCGTCCTTGAGCATCTCCGAAAACCCCATGATCGCGTTCAAGGGCGTGCGCAGCTCGTGCGACATGTTGGCGACGAACTCCGACTTCAGCCCGCTCGCGCGCTGCAGCTCGACGTTCTTGCGCGCGATCTCCTGGTTGATCGCCTCCAGCTCCTCGGCGCGCCGCTCCAGGTGGGCGTTGAGCTCGCTGATCTGCTGCTCGCGCGCCTGTAGCTCCTCGTTCACCGCGACCGCCTGCTCGTAGGTCGAGATCAGCAGGTCCAGGATCTGCTGGCGCTCGGCGTTGATGAAGTGTTTCTGCCCGTTGAGGTACAGCGCGATGCCCACTTCGAAGCGGCTGCCCTCGGCGCGGCGCAGCGCCTGGTTCAGCAGCACGTGCTGGATGCGCTTGAGCAGGTACTCCGGCGCGTAGGGCTTGCGCACGAAGTTGTCGGCGCCGCATTCGAGTCCGCTCACGATGTCCTTCGCATCGATCAGCGAGGTCACGAGGATCACCGGAATGTCGGCGAACTGCGGGTCCGACTTGATCGCGCGGCACAGCCCATAGCCGTCCATCTCGGGCATCACCACGTCGCTGAGCACCAGCGCGGGCTTGCGCTCGCGCAGCGCCTGCAGCGCCTGCCGGCCGTTGGCAGCCACGCGCGTGCGGCAACCGTTGCTCTGCAGCAGGTGCTCGAGCCGGGCCGCCTGCGTCGGGCTGTCTTCCACCAGCAGGATGTCGGCCGGCTCCGCGGGCGGGTTGCTGATGTCGGATGGGGTGTTCGTGGCCATCTACTGCTCCATGGCTGGGACCAACGCGTTCAGCGCGTCGGCGATCTCGGGTGGGGCCAGCGCGTGCATCGCGCCGCCCAGGCGAAGCGCTTCGCCCGGCATGCCGTTGATGACCGCGCTGGCGCGGTCTTGCACGAGCGTCAGCGCGCCGGCCTCGCGCATCAGCTTGAGCTCCTGCGCGCCGTCCTGGCCCATGCCGGTCAGCAGCACGCCGGCGGCCGCGGCGCCGTAGTGCTCGGCCGCCGAGCGGAACAGGCACGACACCGCGGGCCGAAAGCCGTACTCGGGCGGCGCCTCGCTGAGCGCGATGCGGCCATCCGCCTGCACGATCGTGTGCACGCCGTCGGGGGCCACGTAGGCGGCGCCGCTGCACAGGCGATCGCCGTCCGCCGCCACCTGCACCGGGAAGCCGGCGCTGCGCGTGAGCCACTGCGCCAGCCCGTCGGCGAAGCCGGTGGAGATGTGCTGCACGATGACGACCGGCGCGCCGAAGCCCGGCCGCAGCCGCGCGAGCAGGCCCTGCAGCGCCAGCGGCCCGCCGGTGGAAGCGCCGATCGCCACCAGCCGCAGCGGCGTGCGGTGCAGCACCGCGGCGGGCGGCCCGGCCGGCTCCTTCGGTGCGGCGCGCGCGGTGGGCCAGCGGCGCACGACGGGCACCTCGGCCATCAGCACCACCGTGCGCACGATGTCGTCGCGCAGTGCCGCGAAGCGCGGATCGCCCGGGCCGGCGGGCTTGGCCAGCACCGTGAGCGCGCCCGACTCGAGCCCCCGGAAGCTCGCCGCCACCTCCTGCGGAATCGAGCTGGCCGTCACCATCACGATGCGCGTCGGGCAGGTTTCCATGATGCGCCGCGTCGCCGCGAAGCCGTCGAGCCCCGGCAAGTGGATGTCCATCGTGATGACGTCGGGCTCGAGCCGCGCCGCCGCCTGCACCGCCGCCTCACCGTCGGCCTCGACGCCGACCACCTGCACCCGCCGATCGGCGCTCAGCATGCCCACCAGCAGCTCGCGGCACACCGCCGAGTCGTCGACCACCAGCACGCGCACCGGCGCCACGGCGTGGTGCTTCTTCATAACAGCGTCCTGATTGTCGCCAGCAGCTTGCTCTGATCAAAGCCGCGTTTGACGATGTACGCGTTGGCACCAACCTCGACACCGCGCTCCTTGTCTTCGCGCGTGTCCAGCGCGGTCACGAGAATCACCGGCAAGTCGGCCAGCCGTTTGTCGCTGCGCAGCCGCTCGGTCAGGCCGAAGCCGTCCAGGCGCGGCATCTCGACGTCGGTGACCAGCAGGTCGAAGTCCTGCTGGTGCAGCTGTTCGAGGGCTTCGATGCCGTCGGCCGCCGTGGTGACGCGAAAGCCGGCGGCCTCGAGCATGCCCTTGAGCAGGGCACGCGAGGTGATCGAGTCCTCGGCGACCAGCAGCGAGGCCGCGGGCGCACCGCTCGCCGGCACCGGCGCGCCTGCTGCGGCGGTGGGCATCTGCGCCGACTTCATCAGGTCGAGCACGTTGAGCAGCGGCACGACGCGGCCGGCGCCGAGCACCGTTGCGCCTGCGATGTGGCGCACCCGCTTGAGCGGCAGCGCGAGCGGCTTGACCAGCACCTCTTCGTCGCCGAGCACCTCGTCGACCGCGAAGGCGATGCGCTTGTCGCCACTGGCCAGCAGCACGACCTGCTGGAAGCGCACGGCCGGGTCGCGCCGCCCCGCCGGCAGGCCCAGCACCGCGACCAGCGAGACGAGGCTCAGGGTGTCGCCATCGAGCGTGATGGCATCGCCCTCGCCGACGCGCCGCACGGCCGACAGCGGTACCCGGGCGACCCGCTCGACGCTGCGCGAGGGCAGCACGAACGACCGATCGCCCGCGCGCACCAGCAGGCCGCGGAAGGTGGCGAGGGTGGTGGGCAGCACGATGCAAAAGCGCGTGCCGATGCCGTCGGCCGTCGACTCGAGGCTGATGCTGCCGCCGAGCGCCTCGACCTTCTCGCGCACGATCGCGAGCCCGAGGCCGTGGCCCGACAGGTCGGTCAGCAGCGCGCTCGTCGACAGCCCCGATTCGAACACGAGGTCGGCCTGCTGGGCCGGGCTCATCGCCTCCAGCGACTGTGCCGACAACAGGCCCATCGCCAGCGCCTTGGAACGCACCCTGTCGAGCGACAGGCCGGCGCCGTCGTCGGTGAGCACAATCTCGACGCGGTTGCCGCGCGGCGTCACGTCGATGCTGATGCGCCCGCGCCCCGGCTTGCCGGCGCGCCGGCGCTCCTGCGGCGTTTCGATGCCGTGATCGACCGCGTTTCGCAGCAGGTGCGTCAAGGGCGCCTTCATCTGCTCGAGAATGCGGCGGTCGACGTCCAGCGTGCCGCCGCGCAGGTGCAGATCGACCTCCTTGCCGCTGTCGTGCGCGAGGTCGCGCACCAGCTTGGGCAAGGGGGCGAGCAGTGTCGCCATCGGCAGCATCAGCACCTGCTTGACGTCGTCGAGCAATCGGTCGACTCGCCCCGACAGCTGTCGCCGGTCGCGTGCGGCCAGCCCCTGCAGCCGCGCGAGCCGGTCGTTGAGCGCCTTCAGGCCGACCTCGTCGGCGTCGATGTGCTCCAGCGCCTGCGCCAGCCGCCGCTCGCGGCTTGCATGACCCATGCCGTTGCCGGACACGTCGGCGCGGCGCAGCGCGCGGGCGTGGCGCAGGCGCTTGCTCCACTGCCGGCGCCACGCGGTGAGCGTGTCGCTTGCGGCAGCGAGTTCGTCGGCCAGGTGGGCGCTGCTGAACTTGAGGGCCTGCAGCTCCTCGGCCTGCGTCAGCAGCGCTTCGAGCTTGGCAGTCGAGATGCGCACGGTGTCGGGCGCGGGCGACCAGGCGGCGGGCGCGGCCATCGGTTCGGGTTCCGGTCGTGCCGGTTCTGCCGGCGGCGCGGCGGGGCCGGCGAGCAGATCGAGCAGCGAACGGCTCAGCTGCACGGGCAAGCCGGCGTCGGCCCGCCCTTCCCCTTGCAGTCGCTGGGCCAGCATGCGGGCGAGTCCGTCGATCGCGGCATGCAGGCTGTCGTACAGCGCGGGCGTGGGCGACAGCTCGCCGCGCTTCCACGCGGCCATCACCCGTTCGAGCGCCTGGCACACCCGCTCGACGTCGGCCAGGTTGACCGAGCGCGCCGCGCCCTTGAGGCTGTGCGCCTCGCGAAACAGCGACTCGACAGCCGCCGCCTTAGACGGCGCCTCGACGCGTTCGAGCTGCAGCAGCAGCCCGGACATCGCGCTCAAGTGCTCCTGCGCCTCCAGCTTGAAGGTCGCCAGCAATCGCTGCAGAAACTCTTCGTCTTCCTGGGTCATCGTGTCGTGATGCGAACCGCCGGACTCCCCCGCCGTGCCACCTCACAGCCTGTATTGCCCCACCATTCCTTTCAGCCGCTGGCCGAGTTCGTGCAGCTGGTGCGCCGCCACCTCGGCTTGCCGCGTGCTCGTCATGTTCTGGCGGGTGGCCGTCTTGATGTTGCCCATCGCCTGCGCCAGCTGGTCCATGCCGACGAGCTGCTGCTGCGCTGACACCGCGATCTGGCTCGCCGCCGACGCGCTCTCGGTGATGCTGTCGGCCAGCCGTTCGATCGCCTCGCCGGCCTCCTTGGATTGGCGCGCGCCGGCGTCCACCGCCCGCGCGCCCTGCTCCGCGGCCAGCACCGCATTGCTGGTCGCCTTCTGGATGTCGCCGAGGATGGTGCGCACCTGCGACGTGGCCTGGCGCGATTGCGCGGCGAGGCTCTTCACTTCCAGCGCCACCACCGCAAAGCCCACCCCGTGCTCGCCCGCCTTGGCCGCTTCGATCGCGGCGTTGACGGCCAGCAGGTTGGACTGCTCCGACAGGTCGTTGACGCTCGCGATGATCTCGCCGATCGCCATCGTCTGCTCCGACAGCCGCATGATGCTGTCGGCGATCATCTCCATCTGCTCGCGGATCTGCTGCATGCCCTCGATGGCTTCTTCCACCGAGCGGCGGCCGGTCTGCGAAACCTGAGCGGCCTTGTGCGCCGTGTCGGACACATGCTTGGCCTTCTGCGTCGAGATCAGCGCGGTCTGCTTGACTTCGTCGAGCGTGACCGCCGTCTGGGTGATCACTGCGGCCGCTTGCGTGGCACCCGACGCGACCTGCGTGGTGCCGGCGAGGATGGCGGCCGTCGAGGAGCCGAGCACCGTGATGCCGTCGCTGACCTGGCGGTTGAGCTCGCGCAGGTTCTCCACCATCGTCGCGAAGGCGCGCCCGAGCTCGTCGCGATCGGACTGCAGCGTGACCTCGACGCTCAGGTCGCCGGTGGCGATCAGCTTGGCGGTCTGCACTTTCTGCTGCAGGTTGTGGATCATCGCCACGAACGCATTGCCGAGCACGTCGTTCTCGGACTGCGGAACCACACGCGCGCTCAGGTCACCGGCGGCGATCTGTCGCGCCACTTGCGCCTTGTCGTCGAGCGACGCGCTCATCTGGCGGAACGCATCCTCCAGCTGGCCGATCTCGTCGGCACGCGGCTCGCGCGGGGGCATCGGCACGATCTCGCCACCAGCCACGCGGCGTGCGGCCGCGGCCATGTCGCGCACCGGGTTGGCGATGGAGGCGTGCAGCCGGGTGGCGATCGGCAAGGTGATCAGCAGCGAGCCGATCATCACCAGCAGGATGATGCCGCCGTAGCCCGCGAGCCGCAGCGCCAGCGCCTCGGTGGCGACGCGCAGGTGCACCGTTCCGACTTGCTGCCCGCCCTGGCGCACCGGCCAGAACACCACCAGCTCGTCGCCTTCGAAACGCTGCCCCGGCGCCTGGGCACGCGCCGGCAGGTCGATCGCCTTGCCGTCGTGACGGCGGTAGGTCGAGAACCGCGTGCCGTCGGCAGCGTAGATCGCCGCGCCGACGAATTCGGGGTTGGCGCGCAGCGAGTTGAGGTATTCCTGAGCGGACTTCGCGTCGTCGAATTCCAGCGACGCCACCACGCGCGCGGCGAGCATCTCGGCCTGCACGGTGGCCTCCTGCACCTTCTGCGAGCGGTAGGTCACGACTTCGTAGGCCACGATCGCGCTGCCCGCGAGCAGCAAAGCCACGGTCGTCGCGAGCACGGTGATGACCAGCAGCTTGCGCCGGATGGGGATGTCGACGAGCCAGCCGAGCATCAGCCGCGGCTCCCTGACCGAGTCACACCTCCGGAAGCACGTGGGGCATGAAACGCCGTCATCCGCGCTGCCCCCGCGGCTTGACCGACAGCGCCACGCTCAGCAGCTTGGAGCTGATGGCCAGGCCGTTCTGCGCGGCCGCCTCGTCGTCGACGGTGAATCGCACGCGCTTGTCGCGCAGCACGAAGTTGATCACGCCGCCGCCACTGGGCGAGTCGGTCACCACCAGCGCGCTGCGCAGGCCCTCGTCGCGCGCGTTGCCTCCGAAGAAGACGATGTGGCACCCCGAGTCGCGGTTCACGGCCTTCATGCGGCGCGCGACCATCGGCCGGCCCTGCACCTGTTGCGTGGCGAGCGCCTCGTCGAGCAGCGGGCCGAAAGGGTCGTCGCCGACGACGCAGACCACCACCGGGCTGGTCGGCGTGGCGAACGCTTCGGACGGCCACTCGACATACGCCGGGAACTTGGCGAGGTAGGCGGCCTTCACCGCGTACTCCAGCGGTTCGGCCGCATGGGCCGGGCCGGCCATCATCAGCCACACGCCCGCCAGCGGCGCCAGCATGCGGCGGAGAATCGCGAGAAGCCGCGTCACAAGGTCCATGTCAACCTCAGCAGCACATGCCGGCCGAACTCGCTTCGGCCCGGCGCCGCGCCGAACTCTGCATGGCGGTCGTCGAGCAGGTTGAAGCCGCTCAGGGAAACCTCGAACGACGGCGAAACCACCCAGCCCAGGCTTGCATCGAGCGCGGTATAGCGCGCGACCGCCGGACTCGGCAATGCGTCGACGTGGCGCAGGCCGAGGTTCAGGGTGAGATTGCGCGGCAGACTCCAGTTCGAACGCAGCATCAGCTGGTAGCGTGGGTCGTTGGCGCCGGCACTGGCCGAGCCGGGGTCGGTGCTGCCGGCCTCGAATGACAGCTTCTTGCGCAACAGGCTCAGCCCGGCATGCAGCCGCCAGGTGTCGCTCGCCTGCAGGCTGCCCCAGGCTTCGATGCCATGGCTGCGGCCCTTGACCTTGTTGCCCAGCACGAAGTCGCCGCTGCCGTTGGACTCGACGCTGCGCAGGCGATCGTAGTCGTTGACGAAGGCATTCACCGAATACGACAGCCTTTCGTTCGGTTGTCCACGGTAGCCGATTTCGTAAGCGGTCAGACGCTCCGAGGTGAAATCCGGACCGCCCAGCAGGCGGCCGCCATAGGGCGGCGGGAGGTCGATGAAGACCTGGAAGTCTCGGTCCAGCCGGGAGGGCGTGCGCAATGCCCGCGACACCGCTGCCCACACCATGGCCTGCTCCGAGGCCTTCCACGACAGCCGCACGTTCGGCTGGTACTCGGTGCCGGTGTAGGAGTTGCGTTCCGCCTTCAGGCCGATCGTCAGCTTGCCGCGTTCGCCGAGCGTGATCGTGTCCTGTGCGAACACATTGGCGAAGGTGAGCGTGCTGCGCGCCGGCTCGAAGGCCAGCAACGCGCCACCGCGTGTGTCGTCGCGCTGGTGCCGGTAGCCGCCGCCCCACACCAGTTCGTGCCCGCCATCGGACAGCCAGTGGTGCTGCACGTCGATGTCGACCGTGTCGAGGTCTTCGGAGAAGAAGCCCGGCTGCTTGCGGCTGTATTGGTCCCAATACATCTGCACCGTGAGCCCCGAGCGCGCGTCGAACTCGTGGCGCAGGCGCGCCAGCAGGTTGGCACCCTTCACCTGCCGCGTCGGGGCGCCCGGGACACGCGCCTCGCCGTCCTGCACATCGCCCTGCAGCGTCCACGCCGATGCGTTGCGGTGCCCGTCGACCCGAAAGCCCGCCTGGCTGCGCTTCCACGCGTCGCCGGCCGCGGCGCCGTCGGCGCGTTCGCTCTGGTCGAAGCGAAAGCTGCGTGCGTAGGCCCGCACCGCGGCCGATGCGCCCAGCTGCAGCCCGTGGCGCAGGGCCGCGCCGCGTTCGTCGTTTCCGGCCACGAGCGTGGCGACGGTGCCCTGCGTGTCGGCCGCCGGGCGGGTGAGGATGTTGATGACGCCGTTGACGGCGTTGGCGCCCCACAGCGTGCCGCCCGGGCCGCTCACCACTTCGATGCGCTCGACGTCGGCGAGCATCACGTCCTGCGCGTCCCAGAACACGCCCGAATGCAGCGGCGTGTAGACGGTGCGGCCGTCGATCATCACCAGCAGCTTGTTGGCGCTCGTGTCGTTGAAGCCTCGCGCGCTGACCGCATAGCCGTGGGCATTCGTGCGAGCGACCTGCAGGTTGGGCGCGAGCCGCAACGCCTCGGCGAGCGTGGCGACGCCGGCCAGGCGAATGTCCTCGCGGGTAATGACGTAGATCGCCGCTGCCGCATCGCTCAGCCGCTCGGGCCGCCTGGACACCGAGGACACCTCCACCTGCGCCAGCTCCTCGATCGACAGCCGCGTCAGCTGGGAAGCCGAGTTCGCGGCCAGCTGCACCTCGGCGGCGGCCGTGCCGACGAGCAGCATGCCGCAAGCAACCCAGGCACGGCGACGGGACATGCGCCGTTCAGTTGCGCTGCCGCGAGGACTCATTTGACACCTTCGTCGTCCAGCGCAAACGCCGGATCGTTGATCAGGCGCTCGGCGTCGAGCACGATGAGACCCGCGGACGTTTCGCCCCGCACGCAATCGGCATGGTCCGCCGCGAGGCGGGGCGAAGGCGCGCGCAGGTCGGCGAGCGGCAGCCGATCGGCGCCGACGATGCGGTCGGCGAGGAGGCCGACCGCCAAGTCCCCTGATTGCATGATGATCACCTTGTTGAGATCGTTCAGTCCCGACTCAGGCAATCCGAAAAATGTCTTGAGGTCGATCACTGCGAGGATCCGACCGTGAGCGTTGATGATGCCTGACACGAACCCCGGTGTGCAAGGCAAGGGTGTCAGATCGTCAAGCGGCCTCACCTCGCGCACGAACGTCGAGTCCATCGCGAAATGTCGCTCGGCAATGACGAACTCGATGACCGACAGGTGGGGCGATGCTTCGCCGATCTGGCGTGGCCGCACTGCCATCGAGCGCGCACGCGCCTCGAGCAGCTCGCGCCGCTTCTCCGGCGTCGGCACATAGCCGCGTGCCCAGGCCTCCTCGGCCTCGGCCATGCGCTGCTTGAGGCGAACCCAGTCAACCGGCACGGTGGCCCGCCGCGTCGTGAACGATGATTGCGCCGCCGCGGCGGCCTTGGCGTGCGTTCAGGCGAGCGAGCGCGGCATGCGCCGCCGCCAGCCGCGCATCGAGAAACAGGGCGCGGCGCAATGCGGCGCGCGCCTCATCGAGGCGGCCGAGCTGCTCGAGCAGCAGCGCGTAGCGCAGGTGCTGACCGGGATCGCATGGATCGGCGGCGCTTGCCGTGCGGCAGCGGGCAATTGCATCGTGCACTGGCGACTCGCCTTGGTTCGCCGAACGCTGCAGCGTGCGCTTCGAAACCTCCGGTGCATCGCCAGCCCTGCGCTTGCGGTGGATCGTGGTATCGCCGAAGCGCAACGCCGCAAGCGACGGATGATCGGCCGCTGACGACTCGGTGGCGCCCAGCAGGAGCCAGCCGTCCTCGCCGAGCGCCGCCTGCAGGCGGCCGATGGCCTGCTGCGCCTTGCACGCTTCGAAATACATCAGCACATGGCGACACAGGATCAGGTCGAAGCCGGCGCCGGGGGCCTCGTCCTGCGCGAGGTTGCCGAAGCGAAAGCGGGTCCGGCGACGCAGCCCGGGCAGCACCGCATGGTGTTCGTCGCCGCACGGGAGGAAGCAGGTCTCGCGCAGCCCATGCGGCACGCCGCGGAACGACCACTCGCCATAGACGCCGGCCCGCGCCGATGCAAGAAAGCCGGGATGGATGTCGGTGCCGACGATGACGATGTCCCAGTCGGCAATGTCGGGAATCAGCCGCTGCAGCACGATCGCCAGCGAATAGGCCTCCTCGCCGGTGCAGCACCCTGCGCTCCACAAACGCAGCCGCCGCGTGCTGCGGCGACGCTTGGCAATGAGCGCGGGCAGCAGCTCGTGTTCGATCAGATCGAACGCGGCTGGCTCCCGAAAGAAGTAGGTCTCGCCGACCGACAGCTGCCGCGCGAGCGCCTGCACGAGGGCGCGTCCCTCAACCGGGCCGGCAACTCCCCACGCCGGCAGCGTGCTGCGCAGCTCCGGCCAGCGCTGCGGGTCGAGCCGCAGGCCGGTCTGCTCCGTGATCAAGCTGCCATAGGCATGCAGCAGCGCATCGGAGATCGGCCAATCGCGGGCGGTCATGCGCGGAAGATCCTTGATCCTTGATGGGGATGCAAAAAAGCATGCACGAGAACATGGCCGGTGTCGAGCGGCCTCGAAGAAGGCACCGCGGCGAGCATGTGTTGCTCCAAGCATGACGCTGCACCCTGCTATGCGCAGGGAGATCGCCTGGATGCGTGACTCGTCCGCAGCACCACCCCACAATCGACGCAAGGCCGGCAACCGCGGCCGGGAGAGATACGAGATGTCCTTCGACGCTGAGTCCCCCGCCACCTCGCGGCGGGACGTGAAAGGCAAGGTCCTCTACATCGAGGACAACCCGCTCAACATGGATCTCATCGAGACGGCGTTGTCAGCCTTCCCCGGGGTCGAACTGATCAAGGCGACGACCGGCACGGAAGGGATCCGTCTCGCGCGCAGCGAAGCGCCCGACTTCGTGCTGCTGGACATGCACCTGCCCGACATCGGTGGGCTGGAGGTCGTGCGAGCCCTCAACGAAGAGATCGCGAGCGGCAAGCTGCGTGTCACGCTGCTGACCGCGGACACGCTGTCGATGGACATCGTGAAGGCGATGAGCCTGGGCGCCTTCGACTACTGGCTCAAGCCGCTGAGCATGGCGAAGTTCGAAACAGAACTCGTCCGCGCGTTAACGCGCAAGGAACCGCAAACGATCACCAGGAGTCCGGCCGGCGCCGAACCGAGCGGAAGCTGAAACGCGGCTACGCGGACAGGTGGCTGGTGCGGAAGAACCACTTCCGCGCGCCGGAGGCGTCGAAGTGCTTCCAGTTCTTCGGGTCCTGCGCCAGGCGGTCGGCGATCGCGTACAGCGCCATCGGGTTCATGCCCATGCCGACATGGCTTGCGTGCAGGCCGATGTTCTCTGCCATCGGACCCACCTCGTTGACGCTGCAGCGCCAGGCCACGATGCCATCGGTCTTCGAGTAGATCGAGGTGGTGGGGACGGGCGGCGGCTGGCGCACCTGCTCGATGATCTTCGGGTCGTGCACCGACTGGCCGCTCACCAGTTCATAGAAGCGCCAGGCGTTGGTCGCGCGCGGGTTGCCGGTGAACGGCGTGCCGAGGGTGATGACGCAGCGGGTGAGTTGCGGCAGTTCCTTCGCGACCTCGCGCGCGTAGATGCCGCCAAGGCTCCAGCCGATCAGGCTGACCGGCTCGCCGCGTTCGCGCTCGATCTCCTTGAGCTGCTCGACGCAGCCTTCGAGCACGCCCTCGCGCGGGCCGAAGTTGAAGCCCTGGTGCCACGGGTAGGTCTTGTAGCCGCGGCCCTCGAGAAAGCGTCTCAGCGGCCACGTGGTGAAGTCGGCTGCGCCGAGTCCGGGGAAGACGAGGATGGGGTGCCCGTCGCCTCTGGGCAGTTTGCGCAGCCACGGCATCGCCGCCACCATCGCGGCGTATTCCCAGGGGGCCCGGCCCTCCAGCATCATCAGCCACGCATTCGGCGCCTTGACGTGCTGGTGTTCGATGTTGAGCTGGCTTCGCTTGGGCATTCCACGGGG
>CAJPFZ010000120.1 GCA_905339355.1 Burkholderiaceae bacterium | reverse complement strand
CTCACCGCACTGCCCACTGTCTCGCACGCACAGAACAACCCGCTGTCGTTCAACGTCAGCCTGACCAGCGACTACCGCTACCGCGGCATCTCGCAGAGCCGGCTGAAGCCCGCGCTGCAAGGCGGCGCCGACTATGCGCTGCCGAACGGCTTCTACGTCGGCACCTGGCTGTCGACCATCAAGTGGATCAAGGACTTCGGCGGCGGCGCCGACGTCGAGTGGGACATCTACGGCGGCTACAAGGGCGAGCTCTCGCCCGGGCTCGGATTCGATGTCGGGCTGCTCAGCTACCAGTACCCCGGCCACGACTTCTCGATCAGCCCGGTGACCAACGAGATCTACGGCGCGCTCAGCTTCGGCCCGGCCACGCTCAAGTACTCGCACAGCGTGAGCAACCTGTTCGGCTTTGCCGACAGCAAGAACAGCGGCTACCTCGACCTGAGCGCCACCTTCGACGTGAGCGGCTTCTCGGTCACGCCGCACGTCGGCTACCAGCGGGTCGCGCACAACAGCGACTTCTCCTACACCGACTACTCGCTGACGGTCTCCAAGGAAGTGTCCGGCTTCGGCTTGAGTGCCGCGCTCGTGGGCACCGACACGAAGTCCATCGCCGGCACCAAGGCCTATGCGTCGCCGGCCAACGGCAAGGACCTCGGCAAGGCGGGCCTCGTGCTCGCCGTCAAGAAGAGCTTCTGATTTTTCCCCTGACTGGAGATGACCATGAAGATGGTGACTGCCATCGTCAAGCCGTTCAAGCTTGATGAAGTGCGTGAAGCCCTGAGCGCCATCGGCGTGCAGGGCGTCACGGTGACCGAAGTCAAGGGCTTCGGCCGCCAAAAGGGCCACACCGAGCTGTACCGCGGCGCGGAGTACGTCGTCGACTTCCTGCCCAAGGTGAAGATCGAGGCGGCGGTGGACGATGGCATCGTCGACCGCGTCATCGAAGCCGTCGAGGCCGCTGCACGCACCGGCAAGATCGGCGACGGCAAGATCTTCGTTTCGTCGTTGGAACAGGTCGTCCGCATCCGCACGGGCGAAACCGGCAAAGACGCGCTCTGACGTCAACACAGAGAGACAACCCACCATGAAGAAACTCATTGCCACCCTTGCCCTGGGCCTCGCTGCCCTCGGCTTCGCGGGCGTTGCGACGGCGCAGGACAGCGCGGCATCCGCACCGGCCGCGGAAGCCGTGACCACCCCCGCCGCGCCCGCGGCGGCTCCGGCCGCTGCCGTTGCGGCGGAAGCGGCCTCCGCGCCGGCTGCCGTGGCGCCGTCGCCTAACAAGGGCGACACCGCCTGGTTGCTGGTCTGCACCGTGCTCGTCATCATGATGTCCATCCCGGGCCTTGCGCTGTTCTACGGCGGCCTGGTGCGCAGCAAGAACATGCTGTCGGTGCTGATGCAGGTGTTCGTGACCTTCTCGATGATCACCGTGCTGTGGGTGGTCTATGGCTACAGCCTCGCGTTCACCGAGGGCAATGCCTTCATCGGTGGCCTCGACCGGCTCTTCCTGAAGGGCGTGTTCGACCCCGCCGCGGGCACCTTCGCGATGGCCGCCACGTTCAGCAAGGGCGTGGTCATTCCCGAGATCGTCTTCGTCGTTTTCCAGGCGACCTTCGCCGCCATCACCTGCTGCCTGATCGTCGGCGCCTTCGCCGAGCGCATCAAGTTCGGCGCGGTGCTGATGTTCATGGCGCTGTGGTTCACCTTCAGCTACACGCCGATCGCGCACATGGTGTGGTACTGGATGGGCCCGGACGCCTACACCGGCAAGGAAGTCGTCGATGCGATGAACGGCAAGGCTGGCCTGATTTGGCAGTGGGGCGCGCTCGACTTCGCAGGCGGCACGGTGGTGCACATCAACGCCGCGGTCGCGGGCCTGGTGGGTGCCTACATGATCGGCAAGCGCGTTGGCTACGGCCGCGAAGCCTTCACGCCGCATTCGCTGACGCTCACGATGGTCGGTGCTTCGCTGCTGTGGGTGGGCTGGTTCGGCTTCAACGCCGGCTCGGCGCTCGAGGCCGGCAACAGCGCCGCGCTCGCCTTCCTCAACACCTTCTCGGCCACGGCCGTCGCGGTGCTGGCCTGGTGCGTCGGCGAGTCGCTGCTGAAGGGCAAGGCCTCGATGCTGGGTGCAGCGTCCGGCGCTGTCGCGGGCCTGGTGGCGATCACTCCGGCCGCCGGCAACGTCGGCATCATGGGTGCGCTCGTGATCGGCGCGGTCGCGGGCTTCCTGTGCCTGTGGGGCGTGACCGGCCTGAAGAAGATGCTGGGTGCGGACGACTCGCTCGACGTGTTCGGTGTGCACGGCGTGGGCGGCATCGTCGGTGCGCTGCTGACCGGCATCTTCAACAACCAGGCGCTGGGCGGACCCGGCCTGGTGACCGACTGGGTCACGGCGACCGTCGGCTCCAACGGCATCTGGGACCAGCTCATCATCCAGGCGAAGGCCGTGGGCCTGACGGTGGTCTGGTCCGGCGTGGTGGCTGCGGTCTCCTTCAAGATCGTCGACGTCGTGATCGGCCTGCGTGTTCCGGAAGAAGAAGAGCGCGAAGGCCTGGACATCAGCTCGCACGGCGAGACGGCCTACAGCAAGTAAGCTGGTACTTGCCTGACGCTTCAAGGCCGCCGCGAGGCGGCCTTTTTCATGCAATACAGCGTTGTGCGCAGTGAGGGCCTTGAGGCGTTCGACGGGCACCCCAAATGCCTAGAATCCTCGGACAGCCACGCGCCCCGGCATCCGTCGAGGCCCACCCCCGGTCACCCTCCATGGTTCCTCATCTCATCACCGCGCTCAC
>CAJPFZ010000119.1 GCA_905339355.1 Burkholderiaceae bacterium | reverse complement strand
CGCCTCCAGCGCTTCGAGGGTGGCGCGCGCCTGGCGGACCAGCGACCCCGGCATGCCCGCCAGGCGGGCCACCTGCACGCCGTAGCTGCGGCTCGCGGGCCCCGGCTGGATGTCGTGCAGGAACACGATGTCGTCGCCGCTTTCCGCGGCCGACACGTGCACGTTCAGGGCACGCTCATGCTTCTTCGGAAACTCGGTCAGTTCGAAGTAGTGCGTCGCGAAGAGCGTGAACGAGCGGTTGCGGTCGTGCAGGTGGCTGGCGATGGCGCCGGCCAGCGCGAGACCGTCGAAGGTCGAAGTGCCGCGGCCGATCTCGTCCATCAGCACCAGCGACTGGTCGGTCGCGCCGTGCAGGATCGCTGCCGCCTCGGTCATCTCGAGCATGAAGGTCGACTGCGCGTTGGCAAGGTCGTCGGCCGCGCCGATGCGGGTGTGGATGGCGTCGATCGGGCCCAGCCGGCAGGCCTTCGCCGGCACGAAGGAGCCCATCGCGGCCAGCAGCGCGATCAGCGCCACCTGGCGCATGAACGTGCTCTTGCCGCCCATGTTCGGGCCGGTGATCACCAGCATCTTGCGCGTTGAATCGAGCCGGCAGTCGTTGGGCATGAAGTTGCCGCCGCCGGTTTCCTGCAAGCGCGCCTCGACGACCGGGTGGCGACCGGCGTCGATCGAGATGCAGGGCTCCTTGGCGAACTGCGGACGGCACCAGTTGAGCGTGAGCGCGCGTTCGGCCAGGGCCGCGAGCGCGTCCAGGCCGGCCAGCGCGCGTGCCAGGCCCGACAGCTCCTCGAGGTGCGACTGAAGCTGGTCGAGCACCTGCTCGTAAAGCAATTTCTCGCGCGCCAGGCTGCGCTCCTGCGCCGACAAGGCCTTGTCCTCGAAGGCCTTCAGTTCGGGCGTGATGAAACGCTCGGCGTTCTTCAGTGTCTGCCGGCGCAGGTAGTCCATCGGCACTTTGTCGACCTGGCCTTGCGTGACCTCGATGTAGAAGCCGTGCACCTTGTTGAACTGCACGCGCAGGTTGGCGATGCCGGTGCGGGCGCGTTCGCGCGTTTCCAGGTCGAGCAGGAAGGCGTCGCAGTTCTGGCTGATCGCACGCAGTTCGTCGAGCTGGCTGTCGAACCCCGTGGCGATGACGCCGCCGTCGCGCAGCAGCACGGCCGGTTCTTCGGCGATTGCCGCGCTCAACAGCGCTTCGATGTCGCCGGGGGGCGTGAGCGCCTCGGCCAGCATGTCGAGCAGCACGGCGCCGCGCACGGGCACCAGCGAGCGCAGCGCGGGCAGGCCCTGCAGTGTGGTGCGCAGGCCGGTCAGCTCGCGCGGTCGCACCTGGCGCAAGGCGATGCGGGCGGTGATGCGCTCGACGTCGCACACGCCGCGCAAGGCATCGCGCACGGCGCTCATGCCGTGTTCCATCAACAGCTCGATCGCGTCGTGGCGCTGGCCGGCCACCGTGCGTTCGCGCAGCGGGTGCGTCAGCCACTGGCGCAGCGTGCGGCTGCCCATGCCGGTGCGGCAGGTGTCCAGCAGCGAGAGCAGCGTGGGCGAGTCTTCGCCGCGCAGCGTCTGCGTCAATTCGAGATTGCGGTGGGTCAGCGGCGGCAGGTCGAGCAGGGCGCTGGCGCGCTCGACCTGCAGTTGCCGCACGTGGGCGAGCGCCTGCCCCTGCGTGTGCTCGGCATAGCTCAGCAGCGCGGCCGCGGCGGCCTGGGCGCAGGGGAGGTCTTGTGCGTTGAAGCCCGCCAGGCTCGCCACCCGCAGCTGCTCGCACAGCTTGCGCTGGCCGAGGGCCGCATCGAACTGCCACCCCGGCCGGTGGGTGACGGTGGCGCGCGACTGCGTGACGGCGGCCGGCACATGGTCGCGGTCGACGAGCACCTCCGCGGCGTTCAGGCGCGCGAGCCAGCCGGCCAGCTGCCGGTCGTCGCACTCGGTGAGGCCCAGCTGCCCGCTGGTCAGGCCGAGCCACGCGAGGCCGTGCGTGGTGACGCCGCGCTGCGTTTGGCTCGCCAGCGCCAGCAGCAGCGCATCGCTCTTGTCGGCGAGCAGCTCGCTGTCGGTGACGGTGCCCGGGGTGACGACACGCACCACCTTGCGCTCCACGGGCCCCTTGGCGGTGGCGACGTCGCCCACCTGCTCGCATATCGCCACCGCCACGCCCAGCTTGATCAGCTTGGCGAGGTAGCTCTCGACCGAATGCACCGGCACGCCGGCCATCACCACCGGCTCCCCGGCGCTCTGGCCGCGCGTGGTCAGCGTGATGTCGAGCAGCTTGTTGCCGCGGCGCGCGTCGTCGAAGAACAGCTCGTAGAAGTCGCCCATGCGGTAGAACACGAGCGAGTCGGGATGGTCCGCCTTGATGCGCAGGTACTGCTGCATCATGGGCGTGTGGGCCGCCAGCGACGCCGCCGCGATCCGCGCAGGAGACTCAGAGTCCGTGGCGCTGGGCAATCGGCCTTCTTCGTTCGTGGTTTCGGTCATTGCCATGGCCAGGGACATTCAACGCATTGGTAGCTCGAGGATCGCGCCCATTCTGTCCCACCCGACGCGACGGTCGCGGACCTCGAGGCCGGGTGTCACGACATCCGCTCCGCGCGGCTCGCGAAAACCCGGTGTGCCGCCGTGGGTTGCGGCGAAGCGCGCACCTTAACATCGATGGCTCGCGCTCCATCCGCCGGCCGAGAAGCTGCTGCACTACCATCGTTCGCCACCATGGGTTCGAATCCGATGCCTGCCACCCCGATGCCACGTTCCACGTGCGCCGCGCGCAACGAGGGCCGGCCGCTGTCCCGCCGCGCCTTCGCCATTCGTGCCACCGCCGCCTTCGTCTGCCCGGGGCTGCTCGCGCCCTTACGCGCGAACGCGCTTCAGTCGCCCGAGGAGCGCCGCAAGAGCACGATTTCGCCCCGCGTGGTCGTACGGCGCGCCATGGGCGTGGCGCCGCTGGGTGTTCATTTCGATGCCACGGGCACGACCGCGACAGGCACCGACGATCCCTATCGCGAGCTGTGGTACCTGTGGGATTTCGGCGAGACCCGAGGGCCGGGGGCCGCCCGGTGGGCACTGGGCGCCGACGTAGGGAAGTCGAGAAACCAGGCCTTCGGCCCCATCGCCGCGCACCTGTACGAAGTGCCGGGGCGGTTCACCGCCAAGCTGATCGTCATCGATCGACGATCAGGCGCGTCGGCAGTGGAAACGGTGGTGGTCACCGTGGACGACCCGGACAAGGTCTACGCCGGCCGGACGATGACCTACGTGAACGCGGGTACGTCCTCCGACACCCAGATCGTCACCTCGAGCTGGGACGAGGTGGTCGGCATCATCAACGCCAAGGGGAACGGCTGGCGCCACCGGCTGCGTGGCGGCGACTCGTTCGCCATGGAGAAACCAAGCAACGAATCTGTCAACAACATCCGGCCGAGCCATCTGCTGATCGAGAGCTTCGGGCGCGGCGAGGCCGTCCTCGGGCGCAGCGGCGCGGCGGCCGAGTCCACCTGCACGACGATCATCTTCGGCCACGGGCGCAGCCAGGCCCAGACCGGCAACGTCGTAAGGGACATTCGGGTCGATTGCACTGCCAATCCGCCGGGACAAAAAGGGGTTGCGGTCGGGCAATACGCCGGGACAGACTTGACGCTGGTGCGCGTGACGGCAAAGGCATGCCAGATGCTCTATGCGAACAGCCTCCATACCGAAGGCTACAACGCGTCGCGGGACAAAACCGCCCACGGCCACGGCGGGTATGACGGGCTGGCGGTATGGGACTGTCAAGTCACTGACGTGGCCGAAACCGCGGTCGGCAAGAAGCCCTTGGCAATGTTCGTCGGGTGCAACTACGGGTCGATCCAAGGGTGCAATTTCGACCTTGATGCCGGCAACAACAACAGCATCAGCCATGTCTTGCGAATGTGGCACGGCTACAAAACCGTCATCGCCAACAACTTCCTGCGCGGGTCGGGCACGACCCAGCATTGCCTCAAGCTGCACGCGCGCACCGCGGCGGAGTTCGCCGCCGTGCGGCGCGACCCGAGGACGCCACCTTGGGGAACCGGAGGCGACAGCGGAGGGTGGACGAGATTCGTCTGGATCGCGGCAAACCATATCGTGGCGACGTACACGAACACGCCGGTCGGGATCGGTGCGCCCAGCGGCGGTGCCTTCCCGGACTCCGGGACACAGCTCGAGAAGATCGCGTTCGTCGGCAACTTCGTTGACGCCGGGCCCAACGGCACCGTGCAGATTGGTGTGGGCTACTGGGCCCACTCGGGACTGATCGCCTTGAACGTGTTCAGGTTCGCGTCTTCATCGACGGTGCGCAGCCTGTGCCTGCACCTGGGCAAACGCTCGGAAGCGTTCGGCTCCGATGGGCCGCTGCTTCAGGTGGCCACCGACGTCAAGGTGTGGGGCAACAGCGCCTACATGCGCACGGCGAGCATGAACCGTTGCATGTTTGCCTCGGTGTCCAACCGCTCGGTCGATGTGGAACTGCGCAACAACGCGTTCTGGGCGCCGAACGACAAGGGGGCCGTGATCGCATCGGGTTGTGATGGGCCGGCCGATCAAGCCAGCACGCGGGTTCCCATCAGGGCACGCGGCTATTCGGCCGCGCACAACAGCACGGACGAGCAGTGCCGCCAGCCGGCGTCGCCGTTCGCGAGTGCGATGCCGGCCCGGGTCAGCGACTTCGCTCCGGC
>CAJPFZ010000118.1 GCA_905339355.1 Burkholderiaceae bacterium | reverse complement strand
GCCGGTGTCCAGCTTCGCCAGGATCTCCTCGAGCGTCATGCGGCCCTGGCCGAAGGGTTCGCCGTTCACGAACACCGCCGGCACGGCCATGATGCCGCGTGCTTCGACTTCCTCCTGGAACAGCGCGCCGTCGACCATCGTGGCTTCGACGCCGGGATTGAGCACGGCCATCAGGTTCAGCGCCTGCACCACGTCCGGGCAGTTGTGGCAGGAGAGCGAGATGAAGGTCTCGAGGCGGAAGCGGCCCCGGATGCCCCTGATCTGCTCGACCAGCGCGGCATCGATTTTCGGCGGATGGCCGCCGCTCTGCAGCAGGGCGAGGATCAGCGAAGTGAATTCGTGGCCCATCGGCAGGCCGGCGAAATGGATGCGCGGCGCCTCGCCCGGGCGGCCGACCGAGAACGACGGGCGGCGCTCCGACTGGCCGTCCTCCCGCACACTGACCTTCGGCGACAACGCGGCGATGTCGGCGAGCAGCTCGCGCATCTGGCGCGAAGCATCACTGCCGTCGGGCGTGGCGACGAGCTCGATCGGCTGCTGCAGCTTTTCCAGGTAGGCGGCCAGTTGGGTCTTGATGTTGGCGTCGAGCATGATGTTCTCCCTTGATCGGTTTGCACTGAAAACGAAGTTTCAGTGGAGGCTAATGCGGGCCTTGCCCGCGTTAAGCGAAGCGGCCGGAACTAAAAGGCTGCCACGGCGTCTTGGGCCGCAGCGCCTTGCCGCTGCAATCCCGCCCCGGGGATCGCCCGGGACGGGAAGGTTGGGGTCGGGGCGGCTGTCAGATTTTTCCGACGAGGTCGAGCGAGGGCGCCAGCGTCTTGTCGCCTTCCTTCCACTTGGCCGGGCAGACCTCGCCCGGGTGGGCGGCGACGTACTGCGCGGCCTTGATCTTGCGCAGCAGCTCGGAAGCGTCGCGGCCGATGCCGCCGGCGTTGATCTCGATGATCTGGATCCTGCCCTCC
Organism: Burkholderiaceae bacterium; assembly: GCA_905339355.1. Classification (GTDB taxonomy): domain Bacteria; phylum Pseudomonadota; class Gammaproteobacteria; order Burkholderiales; family Burkholderiaceae_C; genus Albitalea. The sequence goes on along the minus strand of CAJPFZ010000118.1, from coordinate 414 downwards.
GGGTCCATCACGAAGGTGCCGCGCTCGGCCAGGCCCGCTTCCTCGATCATCACGCCGAAGTTGCGGGTAAGGGCGCCGGTCGGGTCGCCGATCATCGGGTACTGGATCTTGCCGATGGTCTCCGAGGTGTCGTGCCAGGCCTTGTGGGTGAAATGGGTGTCGGTGGACACGGCGTAGATCTCGACGCCCAGCTTCTGGAATTCGGGATAGAGGTCGGCCATGTCGCCCAGCTCGGTCGGGCAGACGAAGGTGAAGTCGGCCGGGTAGAAGAACATCACCGTCCACTCGCCCTTGAGCGAGGCTTCGGTGACGTCGATGAACCTGCCGTTGTAGTAGGCGGTGGCCTTGAAGGGCTGGACTTCGGTATTGATGAGGCTGGTGTTCATGCGTTTCTCCTGTCTGGGTTGATGAATT
>CAJPFZ010000117.1 GCA_905339355.1 Burkholderiaceae bacterium | reverse complement strand
CGCCGTTGAAGAACACGTCGTGGATGAAGCGCACCGAATACGCCACCGAGCAGATGCCGGCGAAGGTGGCCACGGCCGGCACCAGCCACCACACCGGCCCGCCGGCGCGCAGCGCCTCGTCGAAGAACATTTCCTTGGAGAGGAAGCCGTTGGCGAGCGGCACGCCGGCCATCGACGCCGCCGCGACCATCGCGAGCGTCGCCGTCCAGGGCATGTACTTCATCAGCCCGGCGAGCTGGCGCATGTCGCGCGTGCCGGTCTCGTGGTCGATGATGCCGGCGGTCATGAACAGCGACGCCTTGAAGGTCGCGTGGTTGAGGATGTGGAAGACCGCCGCCACCGCCGACAGCGGCGAGTTCAGCCCGAGCAGGAACATGATCAGCCCGAGGTGGCTGATCGTCGAATAGGCGAGCAGCCCCTTCAGGTCATGCTTGAACACCGCCGCGTAGGCGGCGAAGGCCAGCGTGGCGAGCCCCACGCCCGAAACGATGAGCTCGAACATCGTGGTGCCGCCCAACACCGGGTACAGACGGGCGACGAGGAACACGCCCGCCTTCACCATCGTGGCCGAATGCAGGTAGGCCGACACCGGCGTCGGTGCGGCCATCGCCTCGGGCAGCCAGAAGTGGAACGGCAGCTGCGCGCTCTTGGTGAAGCAGCCGATCAGGATCAGCACCAGCACCAGCGGATAGCGCGCGTCGGCGCGCACGCGCTCGCCGAGCGTGAGCATCTCCGACAGCTCGTAGGTGCCGGCGATCTGTCCGAGCAGCACGACGCCGGCGAGCATCGCGAGGCCGCCGCCGCCGGTCACGGCCAGCGCCATGCGCGCGCCGGCGCGCGCATCGGCGCGGTGGCCCCAGTAGCCCACGAGCAGGAAGGACGAGACGCTGGTCAGTTCCCAGAACACCACCAGCAGCAGCAGGTTGTCCGACAGCGCGATGCCCAGCATCGCGGCCATGAACAGCATCAGCAGGCCGAAGAACTTGCCGGCCGGGTCGTCGGGGCCGAGGTAGTAGGCGGCGTACAGCACGATCAGCGCGCCGATGCCGGTGATCAGGATGCCGAACAGCAGGGCCAGGCCATCGAGCCGAAAGCCGATGTTCAGGCCGATCTCCGGCACCCAAGGCAGCTGCAGCAGCAGCACCTGCCCGTCGAAGACGGCGGGCGCCATGGCAAGCAGCAGGCCGAGCGAGGCGAGCGTGATCGCGCCGGCGATTGACGCACAGAGGCGGCGCCGCGCGGTGCTGTCGTGCCGCCCCGCCAAGTAGGCAAGTGTCACTCCAGGGATCAGCGGCAGCAGAACGACGGCAGCGAGCAGGGCGTTCATGAGGCCGGGCGATTGTAGGCAAGGGTTTCACGCCGTCGCCGCTCGTCGCTGCCGAGCCCTGAGGGCATTGCGCTTCCACCGATAATCAGGGCAAATGCGGATCCCGTTGTCGAAGGGCGCCGCGCCGGCCGCGATGGCCAGCGTCGCGCAGGTGTGATGAAGCGCTTGTTGCCGACTCGCGAGAGGCTGCTGCAGTCGAGATGGCTGCGGCCGATTGCGCACTACCTCGACAACGACCATCTCTGGCACGCCGATCGCAGCAGCGTGGCCCGCGCGGTGGGCATCGGCCTGTTCTTCGGGCTGCTGCTTCCGGTGGCGCAGTTCCTCTTCGCCGTGGTGGCAGCCATCGTGCTGCGTGCCAACGTGGCCGTCGCGGCCGGCTTCACGCTCGTGACCAACCCGCTCACGTTCGCGCCGATCTACTGGTTCGCCTACCGGTTGGGCAGCTGGCTGATGGGCGGCTCGGTCGACGAACAGGCGGCGCAGCGCGTCGAGCAGCAGGCGCAGGCCGCAATCGCCCGCAACGAGGGAATCATTCAGGGCCTCTGGCACTCGATCGTGTCGGCCGGCGCGCCGCTGGCGCTCGGCTTGACCGTGCTCGCGGTCGTCGCCGGCGCGATCGGCTTCGGCCTCGCCTGGTCGCTGTGGCGCCCGCGCCACCCGCCGGGCCACGAGAAGACGCTTCCGCCGGCCGCCGAGTAGGCGGGCGCCGAATGATGCGCATCTCGACCCCACCGAGCGGCGCGCCGGCGTGGTCCCACGGCCCCGATGCCTCCGTCAGGGCCTGGCTGCTCGATGCCGACCCGGCGATCCGCTGGCAGGTGCTGCGCGACATCGAAGGCGCGCCTGCCGCCGACGTCGAAGCCGAGCGCGACCGGGTGGCGAGCAGCGGCTGGGGCGCGGACCTCCTGGCCCGCCAGTCGGCGGACGGCCTGTGGGGCGGCGGCATCTACTCCCCGAAGTGGACCTCGACCACGTACACGTTGTTGCTGCTGCGCAGCTTCGGGCTGCGGCCGCGGCATCCGGCGGCGGTGCTCGGTTGCCGGCGGCTCGTCGACGCCGGCCTGTACCACGACGGCGGCATCAACTTCTTCGGCAATCGGAAGTGCTCGGAAGCCTGCGTCACCGGCTTCGTCCTGTCGCTGCTCGCGAGCTTCGAAACGCAGCCCGACGTGGCCGAGCAGCTGGTCGACTACTTGCTGCGCGAGCAGATGCCCGACGGCGGTTGGAATTGCCTGCGCCACGAGGGCGCGACCCACAGTTCCTTCCATACGTCGATCAACGTGCTAGAAGGCCTGCGCGACTATGCGCGCTGCGACGGGCCGTCGACCCGCCGCGTGGTCGACGCCGAAGCGCGCGGACGTGAGTTCTTTCTTGCGCACCGGCTGTATCGCTCGCACCAGACGGGCGAGGTGGTGCGGCCGGAGTTCACGCGCTTCTCGTTTCCGCCGCGCTGGCACCATGACGTCATGCGCACGCTGGACTGCTTTCGCGCCGCCGAAGCGCGCTTCGACCCGAGGCTCGAAGACCCGATGGGCCTGCTGCTGAGCAGGTGCGACACGACAGGCCGCTGGAAGCTGCAGAACGACTACGCAGGACAGGTCCATTTCCGCATGGAGCAGGTCGGGCAGCCGAGCCGCTGGAACACGCTGCGCGGCTGGCGCATCGCCGCGTGGTGGCGTCGCTGCCTCAACGACGCAGCGGCGCCGGAATCTCGCTGAGCTCAGCTCGCTCGCCGTCGGCCAGCATGCGAATCAACACCCCGCCGTGAACCGCACCGACGGCCGCACCGGCAAGCGTGCAGGCGAGCACGATGCGAAGTGCGATGGCAAGCGGGTCGGCATCGGGTTCCAACTGCTCCATGGCGGCGAACAACAGCACCATGCCGACCGACCACGCTGCCGCGTTGGCCAGCAGCCATCGGGCGGGCCGGCGCGAAGCCCGTCGCAGCACACGCCATTGCGCAAGGGCGAGGATCGGTCCGAGCACGCCGCCCATCGCGCCGGCCAGCAGCAGCACCGAAGCGGCGGAGAGCGAGGGAGAAGCTGCGCCGGAGCCGCCGTCGTGCAGCGCCATCAGCGTGCTCGGCAGCATGCCCAGCGTCCACGCGATGCCGGCACCCACTGCGGTCGCCCGGGTCCAGTCGCGAACGCTGATGCGCGGCGTGCCTGCCGCCAGCACACGCCCTTGCGCCCAGCCGACCAGCACGCCCTCGAGCAGCGTGCCCGCCAGCACGGCCAGGAGCGCCCCGAGCACGATGGTCGCGGGGTCCGGCGTGCCTGCTTCCATGCCGCTGGCCAGCGCGTGGCCTAGCAGCAGGCTGCCGCCCAGCCCCAGGCCTTCGGACCAGGCGTTGGCCGCGACCCAACGGGCGTAGAAGCGGCCGCCGGTCAGGCTCACGCCGCCGCGCTCTCCTGCTGGCGCACGAGCAGCACCGGCACCGGGCTCATGCGCACCACGAGTTCGGCCTGGCTGCCCATCGTCAACCGGCTGATGCCGCGGCGGCCGTGCGTTCCCATCACGATCAGGTCGCAAGACCCATGGCGTGCCTCGTCGATGATCGCGTCGGCGACCGTTTCCTGCGCGATGTCACGCACGAGGATGTCCGCCTTCACGCCCGATTCGGCCGCCGCGCGCTGCGCCTGGCCGACGAGCTCCTCGCCCTGGCGGCGCAGGCGCGCGAGGCTGTCGTCGTAGCTGCGGGCCGGGGCTGCCTCGACGAGCATCGGAAAGTTGTCCACCACATGCAGGAGCAAGAGCGTCGCCCTCTGATCGGCGGCGAGGGCGATGGCTTCGCGCACCCCGCGTTCGGCCGTGGCGCTGCCGTCCAATGGCACGAGGATTCGCTTGTACATGAGTCGTCTCCCACGGCCGGTCGCAAGAGCGTCCGTCGCCGGCCACCGAACGGACAGTTCCATTCTTGGTTCGGCAGGCCAGTGACGACTTGAGCTAGCTCATTCGCGACTCAATGGGTGCATGTCGCGGCGCCTGCGTGACATCGGGAACGAATACGCTACGGCTTGCCGCCCTCGCTTCAGGTGGCCTTCAGCTTTCCGGCGCTCAATCGCCGCATGACTGTCCAGACCCACGCTCCACGCTTCACGCTCGTCGCCAGCGCCGAGCAGGTGCTGTTCGTGGCCAGCCTGTACTGGGCGTTGGCGGCGAACAAGGCATTCTTCGGACAGGCGCTGCAGGGTCGTGCGCTTGCCGAGCCGAGCACCTGGGGTTTCGCCCTGGCGCTCGGCGTGGCCCTGGTGGCGCTGCACTTCCTGCTGCTGGCGCTGGTGGCGCACCGTTGGGTGCTCAAGCCGCTGCTCGCCGTCGCCATCGTCGGCTCTGCGCTCGCCGCGCATTTCATGGAAACCTTCGGCGTCTACCTCGATCCGTCGATGCTGCGCAACGTGATGCGCACCGACACCGCCGAAGCGCGCGAGCTGTTCTCGTGGGGGCTGGTGGGCCACCTCCTGCTCTATGCGGGCCTGCCGCTCGCCGTGCTGTGGCGGGTGCGTCTGGTCGAGCGGCCCTGGCTGCGTGCCGCGGGCGTGCGCATGGGCGCGCTGCTGCTCGCCGCAGTCGCGCTCGGGGGCTCGCTGCTGGCCGTGTTCCAGCCCTTCTCGTCGCTGATTCGCAACCATCGCGAGGTGCGCTACCTCGTCACGCCGGCCAACACCTGGTGGTCGCTCGCGGCCGTGGCTGCGCGCGATGCGCAAGGGGCGGCGCTCGCACGCGAGCCGATCGGGCTCGATGCGCGGCCGGGCCCCTCATGGGCCTCCCGCAGCAAGCCGCGCGTCGTGGTGCTGGTGGTGGGCGAAACCGCGCGTGCGGCCAACTGGGGCCTCAACGGCTACGCGCGCCAGACGACACCCGAGCTGTCGCAGCTGCCGGTGATCAACTTCAGTGAGGTCAGCGCCTGCGGCACCAGCACCGAGGTGTCGCTGCCCTGCATGTTCGCGCCGGTCGGGCGGCGCCGCTATGAAGAATCGCGCATCCAGCACAGCGAGTCTGCGCTGCAGGTCGTCGCGCGTGCCGGGGTCGGCGTGCATTGGCGCGACAACCAATCCGGCTGCAAGGGCGTGTGCGATGGCGTGCCGGGCGACAGCGTCCAGAAGCTCGACCCGCCGGGCCTGTGCGCGGATGGCCGCTGCCTCGACGAGGGCTTGCTGCATGGGCTGGACGCCCGCCTGGCCACGGCGCAGGGCACGCAGCTGTGGGTGCTTCACCAGCTCGGCAATCACGGCCCCTCGTACCACCGCCGCTATCCGCCGGCATTCGCGCGCTTCCAACCTGCGTGCGCGAGCGACGAGCTGCGCGATTGCACGCGGGAGGAGATCGTCAACGCCTACGACAACGCGCTGCTGTACACCGATCATGTGCTGGCGAGCCTGCTCGCCAAGCTGCAGGCCGCGTCCGATCACGTCGACAGCGCGCTCGTCTACGTCTCGGACCATGGCGAGTCGCTGGGCGAGGGCAACCTATACCTGCACGGCATGCCCTATGCGATCGCGCCCGACGTTCAGACGCGGGTGCCGATGCTGATGTGGGTGTCGGCGGGCTTCGCCGAACAGGCGTCGCTCGACACCGGCTGCCTGAAGCGGCGCGCCGCGCAGCCGGCGAGCCACGATCACCTGTTCCACACGCTGCTCGGCTTGCTCGACGTGCAGACGGCGCTCCACGAGCCGGCATGGGATCTGACGCGCGGCTGCAGCATGTCGTCGCACGCGCAGGCGTCTTCGGCGCCATGACGGCCGCGCCGGCGCGCCTGCGCCGCGACATCGCGGTGACGCTCGCCGCGGCGGCCGCGCTGCTGCTGTGGGATCTGAGCGGGTGGGACATCGCTGTCGTGCGCTGGTTCGGTGGCGCCCAGGGCTTCGCATGGCGCGATGCCTGGCTCACGAGCACGCTCGCGCATCAAGGCGGCCGCGGGTTGGCGTGGCTGGTGCTCGCGGTGCTCGCGATCGACACGCTTCGGCCGCTGGGCGCCGGGCCGTCGCGGCGCGAACGTGCGCATGCCTTCTCGGCCACGCTGGCCTGCCTGCTGCTGGTGCCGGCGCTCAAGCAGCTCAGCCACAGCAGCTGTCCGTGGGACTTGGCCGAGTTCGGCGGCGTCGCGCGCTATGTGTCGCACTGGCAGTGGGGTGTGGCCGACGGTGGCCCGGGGCGCTGCTTCCCGTCTGGCCACGCGGTCGCGGCATTCGCCTTCCTGCCGGGTTACTTCGTCTGGCGCGGGCAGCGGCCGGCGCTGGCCCGCGCGTGGCTCGCCGCCGTGCTGGTCGCCGGCACGGTGTTCGGCGCAGCGCAGCTCGCGCGCGGCGCCCACTACCCGAGCCACACCCTGTGGTCGGCGTGGCTGTGCTGGCTGGTCAGCGTCGCCGCGTTCAGCCGGGGGTCGAGCTCAGGCTCGCGCAGACTCGGCGCAGCCGCTGCTCCGCCTCGTCGGCAATCGGCTTGACGCCGGGTTTGCCGACCAGGCCGACCATGGTCTGCGGGTCGAGAAAGCCGACCACGACCTGGCCCGGCGCCTCTTCGCGCACGATCACGTTGCATGGCAGCAGCAGCCCGATGTCGGGCTCGGCCTGGAGCGCCTGGTGGGCGAGCGGCGGGTTGCAGGCGCCGAGGATGCGGTAGGGCCGCATCTCGGCGCCGAGCTTCTCCTTCATCGCGCGCTGCACGTCGATCTCGCTCAGCACGCCGAATCCCTCGGCCTTCAGCGCGTCGGTGGTTTTCGCGAGCGCCTGCTCGAAGGAGACGTCCTTGAGTGTGGTGGTGAATCCGTACATCGTGAGTCCTTGGTGGTGCCGCGTGAGCGGCTGTACTGGGCCGCAGGGGCCTATTCCTTGAGCAGGCTGCCTTGGCTGTCGTGCACCCGCACTTTCACCGGGAAGGCCGCCCGCACGCTTTGCGTGACGATGCAGAACTCCTCGAACTGCTCGAGGGCGCGGTCGAGCAGCTTCATCTCCGCGCCGGGAACGCCGAGATGCAAGTCGACATCGATGCCCGCGATGCGCATGCGGTTCTGTTCGTTTCGCGCCAGCCGGGTGGTCGCCACGGCACGCATCGCGCCCGGGTCGTTCTTGAACTTGCGCAAGGCGAACAGCAGGCTGGCCGACAGGCAGTTGGCGACGGCGACGGTGAGCAGCCGCGCCGGGTTGGGCCCGGCGTCGC
>CAJPFZ010000116.1 GCA_905339355.1 Burkholderiaceae bacterium | reverse complement strand
GTTGAGCCCGAGCCGCATGCCGTCGGCAATGCCGGTGGCGATGGAGAGCACGTTCTTCACCGCGCCGCCGACCTCGACGCCCACCGGATCGGCCGAGGTGTAGATGCGCAGGTTGTCGCTGTGCAGCGCGGCGACCGCCTCGTCGCACAGCGCCGCATCGGCGCTGGCAGCCACCAGTGCCGTCGGCTGGCCGCGCGCCACCTCGATCGCGAAGCTGGGTCCTGACAACACGCCGACACGCGCCTGCGGGCACACCGCGCGCGCCACTTCGTGGCCGAGCCAGCCAGTGCCCTCCTGGAAGCCCTTGCACAGCCAGAACACGCCGGGCGCGTCAGGCGGCAGCCGCTTGAGCATCTCGCCGAGGCCCGACATCGGCGTGGCGATAACGACCAGGCCGCCGCGTGCGTGCTCGACCGACGTATCGAAGTCGGCGCTGATCTGCAGCGCATCGGGCAGCGCGACATCGGCCAGATAGCGTTGGTTGCAGCGCTGAATGCGCATGCGCTGCACCTGATCGTCGTCACGCGCCCACAATCGCACGGCGTGGCGCGTGCTGGCGTTGATCGCGAGCGCCGTTCCCCAGGCGCCGGCGCCGAGGACGGTGAGGTTCACTTGCTAGAAACAGCCCGCCGCCGGGCCGCCCCAAGGCGGGCTGCGCCACCTTGGGGGGCAGGAGCGAAGCGACGTGGGGGCACTGTCAATTTGCGCCGGTAATGATGCCCGAGCCGTTGGGCGCGGCGGCCTGTGCGCGCTGGGCTTCGAACATCGCCTGGAAGTTCACTTCCGACAGGATCACCGGAGGGAAGCCGGCGCGGGTGCAGATGTCCGACACCACGGCGCGCAGGTAGGGATAGACGATGCCCGGGCACGCGATGCCGATGATCGGCTGCAGCTGGTCTTCGGGAATGTTGCGGATCTCGAAGATGCCGGCCTGCTTGGCCTCGACGAGGAACAGCACCTTGTCGTTGACCTTGGTCGTCACGGTCGCGGTGACCGCCACTTCATAGACACCGTCGGCGACCGGCTCGGCGTTCAGCGCGAGGTTGATGTCGACCTGCGGCTGAGCCTGCTCGAGCAAGATCTGCGGCGAATTCGGCTGCTCCAGCGACAAGTCCTTGAGGTACACACGCTGAATCTGGAACACGGGTTGCTGGTTGTCGTCGGCCATGGAAGTCTCGCAATCGAAAGAAAGCCCGCGACCGGAATGTGCGGGCTGCGCGAGCGATTATCACCGAGCCCGACGCGGCCACAGCCGCGGTTTTAAGGCTGTAGCAGGGGCATCAGGCCGCCGCGCTGATCGAGTTCGATGAGGTCGTCGCAGCCGCCCACGTGGGTGTCGCCGATGAAGATCTGCGGCACCGTGCGACGCCCCGTCACTTGCATCATCGTCGCGCGCTCGGCCGGATTCAGGTCGACACGAATCTCTTCGATGTCGGCCACGCCGCGCTGCTTGAGCAGCATCTTCGCGCGTATGCAGTACGGGCACACCTGGGTGGTGTACATCTTCACGTGGACCATGTTCGACATACCTTCAACCGCAACGCCGGCCAACCATCGCCGGGCCGATCAAGCCGCCGATTTTTCGACCGGCAGATTCGCCTCGCGCCATGCTGCCGAGCCGCCGGCCAGCGCACGGCTGTTCTCGTAGCCCAGCTTGCGCAGGATAGCGACGCCACGCGAGGCACGTGCGCCGCTCGGGCACAACACCACCAGCGGCAAGGCCTTGTTCTTCGGCAGTTCGCCAGACGCTTCGAGCTTTCCAAGCGGCACGTTCTTCGCGCCGGCGGCGTGCCCCGCGGCGAACTCGGCGGGCTCGCTCACGTCGATCAGCACGGCCTTCTCGCGGTTGATCAGCATCACCGCCTCGGTGGTCGTCAGCTTGCCGCCGCCGCTGCCGCGCTGAACCAGCGGCCACAGCAGCATGCCGCCCGAGACGCATGCGGCAAGAATCAAGAACCAGTTGTCGATGAAGAACTTCACGTGGGCGGCCCGGGCTGATGAATGTGCGTCGGCAAAGCCGCGGATTATAGAATTCGGCGCCCCGCCCCATCACTCTGTCCGCAGCCCCCATGTACAAGCTTGTCCTCATCCGCCACGGCGAATCGACCTGGAACCTGGAAAACCGCTTCACCGGCTGGACCGACGTGGACCTGACGGCGACGGGCGTCGAGCAAGCCAGGCAGGCGGGCCGCCTGCTGAAGGCCGAGGGCTACGACTTCGACATCGCCTACACGTCCGTGCTCAAGCGTGCCATCTGGACCCTGTGGCACGCCCTCGACCAGATGGACCGGACCTGGCTTCCGGTGGTCAACTCCTGGCGCCTCAACGAGCGCCACTACGGCGGCCTGCAAGGGCTGAACAAAGCCGAGACGGCAAAGAAGTTCGGCGAGCAGCAGGTGATGGTCTGGCGCCGCAGCTACGACACGCCGCCGCCGCCGCTGGAACCGAACGACCCGCGCAGCGAACGCAGCGACCGGCGCTATGCCGAGCTCGACTCGCATGAGGTCCCGCTCACCGAATGCCTGAAGGACACCGTCGCGCGCGTGCTGCCCTACTGGAACAGCGAACTCGCGCCGACCATTCGCAGCGGCAAACGCGTGCTCGTCTCCGCGCATGGCAACAGCATGCGCGCGCTCGTGAAGTACCTCGACGGCATTTCCGACGACGACATCGTCGGGCTCAACATCCCGAACGGCATTCCGCTGGTGTACGAACTCGATGCCGAACTGAAGCCGATCAAGAGCTACTACCTGGGCGACGCCGAAGCCGCCGCCAAGGCCGCCGCCGCCGTGGCCAA
>CAJPFZ010000115.1 GCA_905339355.1 Burkholderiaceae bacterium | reverse complement strand
CGGTGGTGCCCAGCGTCTTTTCCGGGTGATCGCGCCAGATGTCCTGCGTGGTGACGGCGGTGATGCCGATGCCGTCCATGATCGCGCGGTGCCCCCAGGGTTCGCCGACGCAGAAGCCGTCCATGTTGCCCACGCGCATGTTGGCGACCATCTGCGGCGGCGGGACGGTGATGACCTTCGCATCCTTAACCGGGTTGATGCCGGCCGAAGCGAGCCAGTAGTAAAGCCACATCGCGTGGGTGCCGGTGGGAAAGGTGCCGGCGAACGTGTACTCGCGCTTGTCGGAAGCCATCAGCTTGGCGAGGCTCGCGGCGTCGACGGCGCCCTTGTCGGCGACCTTCTTCGACAAGGTGATGGCTTGGCCGTTGTTGTTGAGGCCCATCAGCACAGCCATGTCCTTCTTCGGGCCGCTCACGCCGAGGTGCACGCCGTAGATCAGGCCGTACAGCACATGCGCCATGTCGAGCTCGCCGTTGACGAGCTTGTCTCGCACGCCGGCCCACGATGCCTCCTTTGTCGGGATGATCTTCACGCCGTACTTCTTGTCGAAGCCGAGCACCGAGGCCATCACCACCGAGGCGCAGTCGGTCAGCGGAATGAACCCGATGCGAACCTCCTCCTTTTCGGGCTTGTCGGAGCCGGCCGCGTAGACCGCGCTCTGCAGCCCGGGAACGAGTCCGGCGGCGCCGGTGGCGGCAGCGGCTCTGATCAGGTTGCGGCGGCTCATGTCGAACTTTCGAGTCGAGGGTGTGTTCATGACGTGTCTTTGGCAGGAAAGGCGAAAGGCAAAACAAAAAGGCGTCCGCACGTCACCGGTGAACCGGTTCGGTGGGGACGCCGTCGTCCTGTCGGCACGCACCTTCCTTGGCACGGGCCGATGTCTCCAAGAAGATCGCCGTTGACCTTCTGCGCAGGAATACGCAAGCGTTGTGCCAACCAGGTTTGCTGTGGAATCAGCAGCTGATCGGGTCGGGATGCACCAAGGCAGGTGGCTCGCGCCGATTTGCATGCGGCCGGTGCACAAGCGCTGTGCGCGAAATGGAGCGGATCAGCTCAGCAGGTCGGCCACGTCGATGATGCGCTGCGCCACATCGGCGAGCTTCATGCCCTTGTCCATCGCCGTCTTGCGCAGGCGCGCGTAGGCCTCGTCTTCGACGAGCCCCTGTCGGCTCATCAGAATGCCTTTGGCGCGATCGATCAGCTTCCGCTCGGACAGCTGCGTGCGCGCGTCGGCCAGCTCGCGGCGCAATGCTTCTTCGTGCTGGAAGCGCGCCATCGCGACATCGAGCACGGGCCGCACGCGCTCCGGCGCGAGGCCGGCCACGACATAGGCCGTGACGCCGGCTGCGATCGCGTCGCGCACGTGGCTCGTGTCCTCGTCGTTGGTGAACAGCACGATCGGCCGGCGCGCTTCGCGCGTGGCGATCACCACATGCTCGAGCGTGTCGCGCGCTTCGCTTTCGGCGTCGACGACGATCATGTCCGGCGCAATCTGCGCCAGCCGATCGGGCAGGAACACATCGGCAGGCAGCACGGCGACGATGTTGCAGCCGCTTTGCAGCATGCCGATGCGCAAGCTGCGCGAGCGATGCGCTTCCACTTCCGCCTGCGAGTCGGCGGGGTCAGGGGAGAGGCTGTCAGGCGCGACGATGACGATGCGCAGCGTGGCCGAGGCCGGATTCATGCTGCCGAGTCTTGCAACTTCTGCGCCAGAGCATTCGCAACTCAACGATGCTGGCCGCCCGCGCGGGCATGAAAAAAGCCCGCGCGCGGCGGGCTTTCTTGCCAAGAGAGGTGGTTTCAGCGGCCGGGATGCGACGACATCGCGCGCTTGAGCCAGCCGCCCAGCGGGCGCAACGACCAGAACTGCGACTCGGGAAGCAGGCTCTCGCGCTCCACGAGCAAGCCACGGCTTTCGAGCATGTCGACGAAGTGCCGCACCTCCATGCGACGCAGCCCGCTCGTGTCGGCCAGTTGCGCCAGCGTCATGAAGCGGTGCGACATGTCGCTCGCCATGCGGCGATACGCGGTGCGGTGATAGGGCGGTGCCAGATCCGGCCAGGCGGTGAGACGGTACTCTTTCATGGCTCCAACGACTTTCTGCTTTGTGTTGGCGGTGCATCGAGACAACCGCTCATGGGAAGCGCAGAGTAGATGCAGCTCGCACGAAGGTGAAGGAATTTCTTACCGAGCGAGGGTAAACCCTCAGCGAAAACATGTGTCGAGTTGTGCTGGATGGACATCGTGCATATCGCGCCCGAAGTGATCCGTCGCTGGGTCAGCGCGACGTCAGCTTTGGGGCGCCCGTAAACTGCACCGAATGAACATCCTCGGCATCGAGTCGTCTTGCGACGAAACCGGTGTGGCTCTGGTGTCATGCGAAGCGGACGGCTGCGTTCCTCGTTTGCGAGCCCATGCGCTGCACAGCCAGATTGACATGCACCAAGCGTATGGCGGCGTCGTCCCGGAGCTCGCCTCGCGTGATCACATCCGCCGCGTGCTGCCCCTGGCCCGCCAGGTGCTGGGCGAGGCCGGCGCTTCGCTGGAGCAGGTCGACATGGTCGCGTTCACCCAGGGGCCAGGCTTGGCCGGCGCCTTGCTGGTGGGTGCAGGTGTCGCCTGTGCGCTTGCCGCCGCGCTCGGCCGGCCGGTGGTGGGCGTGCATCACCTGGAGGGACATCTGCTGTCGCCGTTCCTTTCGGCCGACCCGCCTGAGTTCCCGTTCGTGGCACTGCTGGTGTCAGGAGGGCATACGCAGTTGATGCGTGTCGACGACGTGGGGCAGTACGAGCTGCTGGGCGAGACCATCGACGACGCTGCCGGCGAGGCCTTCGACAAGTCGGCCAAGCTGATGGGCCTCGGTTACCCAGGCGGCCCGGCGCTTGCGCGGCTGGCGGAATTCGGCGACGCAGACACCTTCGAGCTGCCGCGTCCGCTGTTGCACAGCGGCAATCTCGACTTCTCGTTCGCCGGCCTGAAGACGGCCGTGCGAACCCAGCTGCTCAAGCTGGGCACCAACGTTTGCGAGCAGGACAAGGCGCATCTCGCGGCATCCACGCAGCAGGCGATCGTCGACGTGCTGGTTCGCAAGTCGGTCTCCGCGCTGAACGAGACGGGGTTGAAGCGCTTGGTGGTGGCGGGCGGCGTCGGCGCCAACGCACGCCTGCGCGAGCAACTCGGCGCCGAGTGCGCGAAGCGCCAGGTGAGGGTGCATTACCCCGAACTCGCGCTGTGCACCGACAACGGCGCGATGATCGCCTTGGCCGCGGCCATGCGCTGGCAGCGCGGGCTTGCCAGGGCACGCGGCGACTACGCCTTCAACGTCCTGCCGCGCTGGCCGCTGAACGCAGCGTGATGCCAGCTCGCCGCCTGTCGAATGCGCCCACCATGAGAGCCGCGATCAGCCAGTTGCCCGCATCGAAGATCCGCGAGGTCGCCAACGCCGGCATGGGCCGCAGCGACGTGCTCCCGTTCTGGTTCGGCGAAAGCGATGAGCCGACGCCCGAGTTCGTGCGAGAAGCCGCTGCCGCGTCGCTGTCTCGCGGCGAGACCTTCTACGCCCACAACCTCGGCCTGCCCGAACTGCGCGAGGCCATCGCGCGCTACACCAGCAGTCTGCATCCGGCCGTGGCGCCAGAGCGCATCGCCGTCACTTCCTCGGGCGTCAACGCCTTGATGCTGGCGATGCAGGCGCTGGCCGCCGCGGGCGACGAGGTCGTCGCGGTGGTGCCGGTGTGGCCCAACCTGACGGCGCAGCCGGCCATTCTCGGCGCGAGCGTGAAGCGAGTCTCGCTTCGTGCCGGCAGCGGGTGGACATTGGATCTCGACCAGCTTCGCGGCGCGGTCACCGAGCGCACAGCCGTGCTGCTGCTCAACGCGCCCAACAATCCCACCGGCTGGACGCTGACCCGTGCCGAGCAGCAGGCGATCCTGGATCATTGCCGCCGCACGGGAACCTGGATCGTGGCCGACGAGGTGTACGAGCGCCTCTACTTCGGCGAAGGTGCCCAGGCCGCGCCGAGCTTCCTGGACATCGCCATGGCCGACGATCGCGTCGTCGTGGTGCACAGCTTCTCCAAGAGCTTCCTGATGACCGGATGGCGCCTGGGCTGGTTGGTGGCACCGGCGGACTTCATCGCCGACATGGGCAAGCTGATCGAGTTCAACACCTCCTGTGCGCCGGTGTTCGTGCAGCGTGGCGGACTGGCGGCCCTCGCCCATGCTGGCGAGTTCGTTCCTGCACTGGTGCAGCGCCTGAAGACCTGCCGCGACACGCTGGTGCCACAGCTGGCGGCCTTGCCGGGCGTGCGGGTGGCCAATCCGCTGGGCGGCATGTACGCCTTCTTCCGGGTCGAGGGCCAGAACGATTCCCTGGCCTTCGCCAAACGCCTGGTGAAGGATGCTGGTTTGGGCCTGGCGCCGGGCGCCGCGTTCGGCGACGAGGCCGAGGGCTGGCTGCGTTGGTGCTTCGCCTCCAAAGACCCGGCGCGGCTGACCCTGGGCGTGGAGCGGTTGAGACAGGCGCTGGCGGGGCTTGCCCTATAATTGATGGGCTTTGCACCTCCAGGGTGCCAAGCAGCTAGCACGGCGCTGGTCGGTTTCACCGGCGACCGCAAGTTCAACACCAGGAAACCGCTGACGCCCAAACCCCCCGGGCGCGCGGCTTTCGACCACACAGGAAACTCGATGAGCAACATCAACAAGGCCGAGATCGTCAAGGCCAACGCACGCGGCGCCGCCGACACCGGCTCGCCCGAGGTGCAGGTCGCCCTGCTGACCGCACGCATCAACGAACTGACGCCGCACTTCAAGACCCACCTGAAAGACCACCACGGCCGCCGCGGCCTGCTGAAGATGGTCAACACCCGCAAGAGCCTGCTGGCGTACCTGAAGAACACGGACGCTGAACGCTACACCGCGCTGATCCACAAGCTGGGTCTGCGCAAGTAAGCAGCGCATGATGTCGAAGAGCCTGTCTGGAAGCTGTCCAGCACAGGCTCTTTGTGTTTGGAGCCGGGCACCCATCGATGACGATGTGTCATTCCACCGACGTTAGCCGGACGAACGTCGCTGGAATGGCATCGCGCCAGGGATGCCCCCGCTCCGGGAACCAGGGCACCGCCCCACAGGGTGCCCGCCAACACCGGAGATAAGAATGAGCCTCTTCAACAAAGTCACCAAGACCTTCCAATGGGGTCAGCACACCGTCGTGATGGAAACCGGCGAGATCGCCCGCCAGGCGGGCGGCGCGGTGATCGTCAACATCGACGACACGATGATCCTGGCCACCGTGGTCGGCGCGAAGAACGCCAAGCCCGGGCAGGACTTCTTTCCGCTGACCGTCGACTACATCGAGAAGACCTATGCCGCCGGCAAGATCCCCGGCAGCTTCTTCAAGCGTGAAGGCCGTCCGAGCGAACTCGAGACGCTGACTTCGCGCCTGATCGACCGCCCGTTGCGCCCGCTGTTCCCCGAGGGCTTCTACAACGAAGTGCAGGTCGTCATCCACGTGCTGTCGCTGAACCCGGACATCCCGGCCGACATCCCGTCGCTGATCGGCGCGAGTGCCGCGCTGGCCATTTCGGGCATTCCGTTCAACGGCCCCATTGGCGCGGCACGCGTGGGCTACGTCAATGGCGAGTACGTGCTGAACCCGACCAAGACGCAGCTCGAGCAGTCGCAGATGGACCTCGTCGTCGCCGGCACCGAAGCGGCCGTGCTGATGGTCGAGTCCGAGGCCAAGCAGCTGAGCGAAGAAGTGATGCTCGGCGGCGTGGTGTTCGGCCACGACGGCGGCAACGTCGCGATCGCGGCGATCAACGACCTGGTGCGCGACGCCGGCAAGCCGGCCTGGGACTGGCAGCCGCCGGCCAAGGACGAAACCTTCATCGGCAAGGTGGCGGCACTGGCCGAAGGCCCGATCCGCGCGGCCTACCAGATTCGCTCCAAGCAGGCGCGCACGCAAGCCACCCGCGAGGCCTACGCGAACGCCAAGGCCACGCTGAAGGCCGAAGGTGCGGAGTTCGACGAGGTCAAGCTCGACAACCTGCTGTTCGACATCGAAGCGCGCATCGTGCGCAGCCAGATCCTCTCTGGCGAGCCGCGCATCGACGGGCGCGACACGCGCACCGTGCGCCCGATCGAGATCCGCAACAGCGTGCTGCCGCGTGTGCACGGCTCGGCGCTTTTCACCCGCGGCGAGACGCAGGCGCTGGTGGCCGCCACGCTCGGCACCGACCGCGACTCGCAGCGCATCGACGCACTGGCCGGCGAGTTCAGTGAGCACTTCATGCTCCACTACAACATGCCTCCGTTCGCCACCGGCGAAACCGGACGCGTGGGCACGCCCAAGCGGCGCGAGATCGGCCACGGCCGCCTCGCCAAGCGCGCGCTGGTGGCGGTGCTGCCGGACCGCACCGAGTTCCCGTACTCGATGCGCGTCGTGTCGGAGATCACCGAGTCCAACGGCTCCTCCTCGATGGCCTCGGTGTGCGGCGGCTGCCTCGCGCTGATGGATGCCGGCGTTCCGATGAAGGCGCACGTCGCCGGCATCGCGATGGGACTGATCAAGGAAGGCAACCGCTTCGCGGTGCTGACCGACATCCTCGGCGACGAGGATCACCTGGGTGACATGGACTTCAAGGTGGCCGGCACGACCACCGGCGTGACCGCGCTGCAGATGGACATCAAGATCCAGGGCATCACCAAGGAAATCATGCAGGTCGCTCTGGCGCAAGCCAAGGAAGCGCGCATGCACATCCTCGGCAAGATGGTCGAGGCGATGGGCGGCGCGAAGACCGAGGTCTCGCAGTTCGCGCCGCGCCTGTACACGATGAAGATCAACCCGGAGAAGATCCGCGACGTGATCGGCAAGGGCGGCGCCACCATCCGCGCGTTGACCGAAGAGACCGGCACGACGATCGACATCGGAGAAGACGGCACCATCACGATCGCCTCCACCGACGCCGACAAGGCCGAGATGGCCAAGAAGCGCATCGAGGAGATCACCGCCGAGGTGGAAGTGGGCAAGATCTACGAAGGCCCGATCACCAAGATCCTCGATTTCGGTGCGCTCGTGAACCTGCTGCCCGGCAAGGACGGCCTCCTGCACATCAGCCAGATTGCGCACCAGCGTGTCGAGAAGGTCACCGACTTCCTGAAGGAAGGCCAGATCGTCAAGGTCAAGGTGCTCGAGACCGACGAGAAGGGCCGCGTCAAGCTGTCGATGAAGGCGCTGCTCGACCGCGAGCCGCAGCCCCAGCGCGAATCCCAGCCCACCGAGTGATTGCAGCGTGACGGGCCGGCGCGGCGCCCAGCGTGCCGCGCGGTCGGTTCACTGCCTTTCGCGATGAAAGCCATCGAGATCACCACGCACGGCGCCCCCGAGGTGCTGCGCCCGGCCGAGCGGCCGGCACCGGTCGCCGCAGCAGGCGAGGTGCTGGTGCGCGTGAATGCGTCCGGGGTCAACCGCCCCGACGTGCTGCAGCGCAAGGGGCTGTACCCGGTGCCGCCGGGAGCCTCCGATCTGCCCGGTCTCGAAGTGGCGGGCGTCATCGTGGATGGGGACGCCGCGGCGATGGCGTCGGCGGGTTTCAAGCCAGGCGACAGGGTCTGTGCGCTCGTGGCAGGCGGCGGCTACGCCGAGTTGTGCGTGGCGCCCGTGGGACAGTGCCTGCCCGTGCCGGCGAATCTGAGCGACGTCGAGGCGGCGAGCCTGCCGGAGACCTTCTTCACTGTCTGGTCCAACGTCTTCGATCGCGGACGCCTGCAGGCGGGCGACACCTTACTGGTGCAAGGGGGCAGCAGCGGCATCGGCGTGACGGCGATCCAGCTCGCCAAGGCGGCGAATGCGAAGGTCATCGTGACGGTGGGCTCCGATGCGAAGGCCGCTGCATGCATCGCGCTCGGTGCCGACGAAGCGATCAACTACAAGACCCACGACTTCGTGGCCGAGGTCCAGCGCATCACCGGGGGCCGCGGCGCGCACGTGATCCTCGACATGGTGGCCGGCGACTACGTGGCGCGCGAGCTGAACTGCCTGGCCGATGATGGTCGGCTCGTCATCATCGCGGTGCAGGGCGGCACGAAGGCGCAAGTCGATGCCGGCGCGGTGCTGCGGCGGCGCCTCACGATCACCGGTTCGACACTGCGGCCGAGATCGGTCCCGTTCAAGAGCGCCATCGCGCAGGCGCTGCGCCAGACCGTGTGGCCCTGGCTCGAGAGCGCCAAGGTCAAGCCGGTGATCCACCAGGTATTCCCGGCGGAGAAAGCGGCCGAGGCACATGCGTTGATGGAATCGAACCAGCACATCGGCAAGCTGGTGTTGCAGTGGTGAACCTGGAGAAATCGAACATGCGTCGAAAGCTCGTGGTCGGGAACTGGAAGATGAATGGCAGCCGGCTCGCCAATGCGGAACTGCTGGCCGGGATCGAAGAGGCCGGGCCGTTCACGGCCGAGGTGGCGGTGTGTGCGCCGTTCCCCTATCTGTCCGAGGTGGCGTTGTCGCTGCAGGGCAGGCGAATCGCCTGGGGCGCGCAGGATTGCTCGTCGCACGAAAGCGGCGCATACACCGGCGAGGTCTCCGCCGCGATGCTGGCCGAGTTCGGCTGCAAGTATGTGATCGTGGGCCACTCCGAACGGCGCGCCTACCATGCCGAATCCGACCAGCTCGTGGCCGACAAGGCGAAGGTCGCGCTCGCGCACAACCTGACTCCGATCGTCTGCGTCGGCGAGACGCTGGCCGAGCGCGAAGCGCAACAGACGGACGCCGTGGTCAAGCGGCAGATGTCGGCGGTGATCCACACGCTGGGCCATTGCATCTCGCAGGTCGTTGTGGCGTACGAGCCGGTGTGGGCCATCGGCACCGGCAAGACGGCGTCGCCCGAGCAGGCTCAGGCCGTGCACGCGCTGCTGCGCACGCAACTGCACGCGGCCTCGCCGAAATCGGCCGAGATGCAGATCCTCTATGGCGGCAGCGTCAAGGCCGACAACGCCGCCACGCTGTTCTCCCAGTCCGACATCGACGGCGGGCTGATCGGTGGTGCATCCCTCAAGGCGGCGGATTTCGCCGCTATCTGTCGCGCAGCGGCCTGACGGTCGAGCGCATTCGAATTTCCTGGAGCTGACAAGAAATGAGCTGGTTGCTGAATGTGATGGTGATGATCCAGATCCTCGCGGCACTCGTGATGATCGGGCTGGTGCTGGTGCAGCACGGCAAGGGCGCCGACATGGGCGCGTCGTTTGGCAGTGGTGCGTCGGGCAGTCTGTTCGGCGCGACCGGCAGCGCGAACTTCCTGTCGCGCTCGACGGCTGTGTGCGCCGCTGTCTTCTTCATCTGCACGCTGGCCCTTGCGTATCAGGCCAACGACCGCACGCGCCCGTCCACAGGCAGCGTGCTCGACCGCCCCGCGGTGACGGCACCTCCCGCCAGCGGCGCCGCGCAGATTCCGAGTGGTGCCGATGCGGTACCCGCGGCAGTGCCTGCTGCACCTGCAGCGCCCGCCTCAGGCGCTGGTGCAATCCCGACGAAGTGAGCCGCGATTGGTGATCCAGATCAACCCCTTGAACGCCGATCTCCATCACCATTCGTGCCGGTGCTGCAAACAGTACTTTCGTTGAGATACCCCTGCTTTGAGGTTAGAATTCGAGGCTGTTCGGAGAGCCAGGCCTCATGCAATCCGGGCCCGCATCTTGAATGTGGCCGACGTGGTGAAATTGGTAGACACGCTATCTTGAGGGGGTAGTGGCGAAAGCTGTGCGAGTTCGAGTCTCGCCGTCGGCACCAGACTTTTTGAACGGGGCGTTGCAGCCCCGTTTTACTGCTCAGGCTGACAACGCATATGAACCTGGAATCCTACCTGCCGGTCATCCTCTTCATCTTGGTGGGTGTGGCAGTCGGAGTGGCTCCGCTGGTTCTGGGCTTCGTGATGGGTCCGCGCCGTCCTGGCGCGGCGAAGAACTCCCCCTACGAGTGCGGCTTCGAAGCGTTCGAAGACGCGCGCATGAAGTTCGATGTGCGCTACTACCTCGTCGCCATCCTGTTCATCCTGTTCGATCTCGAGATCGCCTTCCTCTTCCCGTGGGCGGTGTCGCTGCGCGAGATCGGTGCGACGGGCTTCTGGGCCATGATGGTTTTCCTCGGCATCCTCGTCGTGGGCTTTGCCTACGAGTGGAAAAAGGGCGCCCTGGATTGGGAATGAACGAGTAGGCACAGCACACCATGGGCATCGAAGGCGTTCTCAAAGAAGGTTTCGTCACCACCCAGCTCGACACGGTGATCAACTGGTCGAAGACCGGCTCGCTGTGGCCGATGACGTTCGGTCTCGCCTGCTGCGCGGTCGAGATGATGCATGCAGGCGCCGCCCGCTACGACATCGACCGCTTCGGCATGCTGTTCCGGCCGAGCCCTCGCCAGTCCGACCTGATGATCGTGGCCGGCACGCTGTGCAACAAGATGGCGCCGGCCATGCGCAAGGTCTACGACCAGATGGCCGAACCGCGCTGGGTGCTGAGCATGGGCTCGTGCGCCAACGGCGGCGGCTACTACCACTACAGCTATTCGGTCGTGCGCGGCTGCGACCGCATCGTGCCGGTTGATGTCTACGTGCCTGGTTGCCCGCCCACGGCGGAAGCGCTGCTGTACGGGATCATTCAACTGCAGGCGAAGATCCGCCGCGAAAACACCATCGCGCGGTGAACAGATGACAAGACTCGACGTTCTTCAAGCTGCTCTGGAATCGGTTCTCGGCAGCAAGATCAAGAAGCTGGTTCGCGACCGCGGCGAGATCACCATCACGATCGCTGCGGAGAGCTATCACGAGATCGCGCGAACGCTGCGCGACGATCCATCGCTGAATTTCGAGCAGCTGATCGACCTGTGCGGCGTGGACTACTCCAGCTACAAGGACCAGCCCTGGGACGGTCTGCGCTTCTGCGTGGTGACGCACCTGCTGTCGATCACTCACAACTGGCGCCTTCGCGTGAAGGTGTTTGCTGGCGATGACGAAATGCCCGCCGTCGCATCGCTGAACGACCTCTGGAGTGCGGCGAACTGGTTCGAGCGCGAGGCCTTCGACCTCTTCGGCATCATCTTCGAAGGCCATCTCGACCTGCGCCGCATCCTTACTGACTACGGCTTCATCGGTCATCCGTTCCGCAAGGACTTCCCGGTCTCCGGGCACGTCGAGATGCGCTACGACGCCGAGCAGAAACGCGTCATCTATCAGCCGGTGACCATCGAGCCGCGCGAGAACGTGCCGCGCGTCATCCGCGAAGACAACTACGGCGGCCTGCACTGACATGGCAGAGATCAAGAACTACACGCTGAACTTCGGCCCGCAGCACCCCGCAGCGCACGGCGTGTTGCGCCTGGTGCTCGAACTCGACGGCGAAGTGATCCAGCGCGCCGACCCGCACGTGGGTCTGCTGCATCGCGCGACCGAGAAGCTCGCCGAGACTCGCACCTACCTGCAGAACCTGCCCTACATGGACCGCCTCGACTACATGTCGATGATGGCCAACGAGCACGCCTACTGCCTCGCGGTGGAGCGGCTGCTCGACGTCGACGTGCCGGTGCGCGCGCAGTACATCCGCGTGTTGTTCGCCGAGATCACGCGCTTGCTGAACCACCTGCTGTGGCTCGGCGCGCACGGACTCGACTGCGGTGCGATGAACATGTTCATCTACTGCTTCCGCGAGCGCGAAGATCTGTTCGACATGTACGAGGCGGCCTCGGGCGCGCGCATGCACGCAGCGTACTTCCGTCCGGGCGGCGTCTACCGCGACCTGCCGGACACGATGCCGCAGTACAAGCCGTCGAAGGTTCGCAACGCGAAGGTGATGAACCAGCTGAACGAGAACCGCAGCGGTTCCCTGCTGGACTTCATCGACGACTTCACCAAGCGTTTTCCGAAGTACGTCGACGAGTACGAAACGCTGCTCACCGACAACCGCATCTGGAAACAGCGCACGGTCGGCATCGGCGTGGTGTCGCCGGAGCGCGCGATGAACCTCGGGTTCACCGGCCCGATGCTGCGCGGCTCCGGCATCGAGTGGGACCTGCGCAAGCACCAGCCATACGATGTCTACGACAAGTTGGACTTCGACATCGCGGTCGGCGTTGAGGGCGACACCTACGATCGCTACCTCGTGCGCGTCGAGGAGATGCGCCAGGCCAACCGCATCATGAAGCAGTGCGTCGACTGGCTGAAGAAGAACCCCGGCCCGGTCATCACCGCAAACCACAAGGTCGCGCCACCATCTCGTGTCGAGATGAAGGCCAACATGGAAGAGCTGATCCACCACTTCAAGCTCTTCACCGAAGGTTTCCACGTGCCCGAAGGCGAGACCTACGCCGCGGTGGAGCATCCGAAGGGCGAGTTTGGCATCTACATCGTGAGCGACGGGGCCAACAAGCCGTACCGCCTGAAGATCCGGCCGCCCGGATTTCCCCATCTCGCGGCACTCGACGAAATGGCGCGTGGCCACATGATCGCGGACGCGGTCGCCATCATCGGAACGATGGACATTGTGTTTGGAGATATCGACCGATGAAA
The DNA here is from genome assembly GCA_905339355.1 of Burkholderiaceae bacterium. Lineage (GTDB taxonomy): Bacteria > Pseudomonadota > Gammaproteobacteria > Burkholderiales > Burkholderiaceae_C > Albitalea. The sequence continues at coordinate 7,560 of CAJPFZ010000115.1, read as the reverse complement.
GACGACCCCAAGGCCGCCGCTTCGCGTCTTTCCGAGTCGATGAAGCAAGACTTCGCCCGCGAAGTGGCGAAGTACCCGCCGGATCAGCGCCAGTCGGCCGTGATGGCCTGCCTCGCGATCGTGCAGAAGGAGTTCGGCTACGTCTCGCAGGAAAGCGAGATTGCCGTCGCCGACTACCTCGGCATGCCGCCGATCGCGGTGCACGAGGTCACGACCTTCTACAACATGTACAACCAGCAGCCGGTGGGCAAGTTCAAGCTCAACGTCTGCACCAACCTGCCGTGCCAACTGCGCGATGGCGAGAGGGCGCTCGATCATCTGTGCAAGCGCCTGCACGTGGAGGAGGGCGGCACGACGGCCGACGGCCTGTTCACGGTGCAGAAGAGCGAGTGCCTCGGCGCCTGCGCCGACGCGCCGGTGATGCTCGTCAACGATCGCCAGATGGTGAGCTTCATGAGCAACGACCGCGTCGATGCCCTCATCGACACGCTCGCGACTGCCGCGCAGCCGACCAAGTAAGAGAGCACACCACATGCTGCTCAACCTCTCCAAGTTCCAGTCGACGGGCCTCGAGACCTGCTTCCACGGCCGCCACATCGACCCGCAGATCTACAAGGGCCTCGACGGCAAGAACTGGTCGCTGAAAGACTATGAATCGCGTGGCGGCTACAAGGCCCTGCGCAAGATGCTCGGCAAGGGCGGCGGCGATGCCATGACGCCCGAGCAGGTGATCGCCGAAGTCAAGAACTCGGGCCTGCGCGGCCGCGGCGGCGCCGGTTTTCCGACCGGCCTCAAGTGGAGCTTCATGCCGCGCCAGTTCCCCGGTGCGAAGTACCTCGTCTGCAACTCCGACGAGGGCGAGCCGGGCACCTGCAAGGACCGCGACATCCTGATGTTCAACCCGCACATGGTCATCGAAGGCATGGCGATCGCCGCCTACGCGATGGGCACGGCAGTGGGCTACAACTACATCCACGGCGAGATCATGGAGGTCTACGACCGCTTCGAGGCCGCGCTCGACGAGGCCAGGCAGGCGGGCTACCTCGGCAACGACATCCTCGGCTCGGGCTTCAACTTCCAGCTGCATGCCGCACACGGTTTCGGCGCCTACATCTGCGGCGAAGAGACGGCGCTGCTCGAGTCGCTCGAAGGCAAGAAGGGCCAGCCGCGCTTCAAGCCGCCGTTCCCGGCGAGCTACGGCCTGTACGGCAAGCCGACGACGATCAACAACACCGAGACCTTTGCCGCGGTGCCGTGGATCATCAACAACGGCGGCCAGGCCTATCTCGAAGTCGGCAAGCCCAACAACGGCGGCACCAAGATCTATTCGATGGTCGGCGACGTCGAGTTGCCCGGCAACTACGAGGTGCCGATGGGCACGCCATTCCCGAAGCTGCTCGAACTGGCCGGCGGCGTGCGCCGCGGCCGCCAGCTGAAGGCGGTGATCCCCGGCGGTTCGTCGGCGCCGGTGCTCCCCGGGCACATCATGATGGACACGACGATGGACTACGACTCCATCGCGAAGGCCGGTTCGATGCTCGGCTCGGGCGCCGTCATCGTGATGGACGACAGCCGCTGCATGGTCAAGAGCCTGCTGCGCCTGAGCTACTTCTACCAGCATGAGAGCTGCGGCCAGTGCACGCCGTGCCGCGAAGGCACCGGCTGGCTCTGGCGCATGGTCGACCGCATCGAAAACGGCCACGGAAAGATGAGCGACATCGAGCTGCTGAACTCGGTGGCCGACAACATCCAGGGGCGCACCATCTGCGCGCTCGGCGACGCGGCGGCGATGCCGGTGCGCGCCATGATCAAGCACTTCCGTGATGAGTTCGTGCATCACATCGAACACAAGACCTGCGTCGTTCCGGCTTACGTCTGAACGCGCCCACTCCACATGATCGAACTCGAACTCGACGGTCAGAAGGTCCAGGTGCCCGAGGGCAGCATGGTGATGCATGCCGCCGACAAGGCCGGCACCTACATCCCGCACTTCTGCTATCACAAGAAGCTCTCCATCGCGGCGAACTGCCGCATGTGCCTCGTCGACGTCGAGAAGGCGCCGAAGCCGATGCCGGCCTGCGCGACGCCTGTCACGCAGGGCATGATCGTTCGCACCAAGAGCGACAAGGCGATCAAGGCGCAGCAGAGCGTGATGGAGTTTCTGCTGATCAACCACCCGCTGGACTGCCCGATCTGCGACCAGGGCGGCGAGTGCCAGCTGCAGGATCTCGCGGTCGGCTACGGCGCTTCCGCGTCGCGCTACGAAGAAGAAAAGCGCGTCGTCTTCCACAAGGAGGTCGGCCCGCTGCTGTCGATGGAGGAGATGACGCGCTGCATCCATTGCACCCGCTGCATCCGCTTCGGCCAGGAAATCGCCGGCGTGATGGAACTCGGCATGGTGCATCGTGGCGAACACGCCGAGATCACGACGATCGCCGGCGACACGGTCGACTCCGAGCTGTCGGGCAACATGATCGACCTCTGCCCGGTCGGCGCGATCACCAGCAAGCCGTTCCGCTACCAGGCCCGGACCTGGGAGCTGTCGCGCCGCAAGAGCGTGAGCCCGCACGACAGCACCGGCGCGAACCTGATCGTGCAGGTTCGCCAGCACAAGGTGCTGCGCGTCGTGCCGCTGGAGAACGAAGACGTCAACGAATGCTGGCTGGCCGACCGCGACCGCTTCTCGTACGAAGCGTTGAACAGCGACGAGCGCCTGACCGCACCGATGATCAAGCACGGCGGCGAGTGGAAGACCGTCGACTGGACCACTGCGCTCGAATACGTCGTGAGCGGGCTCACACACATCAAGGCGGACCACGGGGCTCAGAGCATCGGTGCTCTCGCTTCGGCGCACAGCACGACCGAAGAGCTGCATTTGCTCGCGAAGCTGGTGCGCGGCATCGGCAGCGAAAACATCGACCATCGGACGCGGCACGCCGACTTCACGGCACCGGAAGGCGTGCGCTGGTTGGGCACCTCGATCGCCTCGCTGTCGAACCTCCAGCGTGTGCTGGTGGTCGGCTCCTTCTTGCGCAAGGACCATCCGCTGTTTGCGCAGCGCATCCGCCAGGCGGCCAAGAAGGGCTGCCAGGTGCACAGCGTTCATGCAGTTCAGGGCGATTGGGCCTTGCCCGTCGCCAGTGCGATCACCGTGGCGCCCAGCGGCTGGGTCGGCGCGCTCGCCAGCATCGCTGCCTCGATCGCCATCGCCAAGGGCGTTGGTGCTCCAGCGCAGGCGGGTTCCACAAAGGAGTCCGACGTGATCGCGGCCTCGCTTCTGTCGGGTGAGCACAAGGCCGTGCTGCTCGGCAACGCTGCGGCCCAACACCCGCAGGCGACCAGCCTGCTTGCGCTGGCGAACTGGATCGGCGAACAGACCGGTGCGACGGTGGGCTATCTCACCGAGGCTGCGAATACGGTTGGCGCCCAGCTCGTCAATGCGCTTCCGGGTGCTGGCGGCCTGAACGCCGGCGATATGCTCAGCGGCAAGTTGAAGGCTGCGCTGCTGCTCAATCTCGAGCCGGCTTACGACACGGCCAATCCTGCGGCGGCTGCCGCCGCACTCGCGTCGGCCGAGATGGTGGTCGCGATGACCCCGTTCCGCACTGCCGCGGTCGAGTGTGCCGACGTGCTGCTGCCGATAGCGCCCTTCAGCGAAACCTCGGGCACCTTCGTCAACGCGGAAGGCCGTGTGCAAAGCTTCCATGGTGTCGTTCGGCCGCTGGGCGAAACGCGGCCGGCGTGGAAGGTGCTGCGTGTGCTCGGCAACATGCTGGGCTTGCCCGGGTTCGACTATGAGACCTCCGAGGAGGTGCGCGCCGAGGCTCTCACGGGCGACATCGCCGCACGACTGAACAACCGTTCGACGGCTGCGGTGGTTTCGCTCGCGGCATCGGTCGACGATCTCGAGCGCGTAGCCGATGTCGCAATCTACGGCGCCGACCCGCTGGTGCGACGCGCCACCTCGCTGCAACTCACCGCAGACGCCCGGCCGCCCATGGCGAGCGTGTCGCCTGCCGTGTGGTCGCGCCTGGGTCTGAAACCGGGCGATGCTGTCAGGCTGATCCAGGGTGAGGCGCAAGCCGTGCTGCCGGTGCGCGTGGACGCCACGCTGGCGCCCAACGCCGTGCGAGTGCCGACCGGCCGAGCCGAGACCGCCTCGCTCGGCGCGATGTTCGGCCCGATCACCGTTGCGAAAGCCTGAGGACCGCGATGATCGAGACCATCAACACCTACGGCAACTCCTGGATGGGCGGCGCATGGCCCGTCGCCTGGGCGCTCATCAAGATCGTGGTGCTGGTCGCGCCGTTGATGGGCGCCGTGGCGTACCTCACGCTGTGGGAGCGCAAGGCCATCGGCTGGACGCAGATCCGAATTGGCCCCAACCGCGTCGGCCCGCTGGGGCTGCTGCAGCCGATCGCCGACGCGGTCAAGCTGATCTTCAAGGAAGTCATCGTTCCGACGGCGGCCAACAAGCGCCTGTTCTTCCTCGGACCCGTGATGACGATCATGCCGGCGCTTGCCGCGTGGGCCGTGCTGCCTTTCGGCCCCGAAGTGGCGGTGGCCAACATCAACGCCGGCCTGCTGTTCGTGATGGCCATCGCGTCGATGGAGGTCTACGGCGTCATCATCGCCGGCTGGGCTTCGAACTCGAAGTACGCCTTCCTCGGCGCCTTGCGCGCCTCGGCGCAGATGGTCAGCTACGAGATTGCGATGGGCTTCGCGCTGGTCGTCGTGCTGATGGTGTCGGGCAGCCTCAACATGACGGAGATCGTGCTGGGGCAGAGCCGGGGCTACTTCGCCGAGCGTGTGGGCCTGACCTTCCTGAGCTGGAACTGGCTGCCGCTGCTGCCGATCTTCGTCGTCTACATCATCTCCGGCATCGCCGAAACCAACCGCCATCCCTTCGACGTGGTCGAAGGCGAGTCCGAGATCGTTGCCGGCCACATGGTCGAGTACTCGGGCATGGGCTTCGCGATGTTCTTCCTGGCCGAGTACGCCAACATCCTGCTCGTGTCGGCGCTGGGCGCCACGATGTTCCTCGGCGGCTGGCTGTCGCCGATCGACAGCGCGCTGTTCAACTGGATTCCGGGCTGGGCCTGGCTCATCGCCAAGATCTTCGTCATCGCCACGCTGTTCCTCTGGGTTCGCGCCACCTTCCCGCGCTTCCGCTATGACCAGATCATGCGTCTGGGCTGGAAGATCTTCATCCCGGTCACGCTGGTGTGGCTGGTGCTGGTGGGTCTGTGGATCCAATCGCCGTGGAACATCTGGAACTGAAGCGTAGGACCACCATGGCAGCTGCAACGCCCATCAAAGACCTGTTCTCGAGCTTCCTGCTTACCGAACTGCTGAAAGGCATGGCCTTGACCGGCCGCTATTTCTGGCAGCGCAAGATCACGATCCAGTATCCGGAAGAAAAGACGCCGCTGTCGCCGCGCTTTCGCGGCCTGCATGCGCTGCGCCGCTACGAGAACGGCGAAGAGCGCTGCATCGCCTGCAAACTGTGCGAGGCGGTGTGCCCGGCCCTGGCGATCACCATCGAGTCGGACATCCGCGACGACGGTTCGCGCCGCACGACGCGCTACGACATCGACCTCACGAAGTGCATCTTCTGCGGCTTCTGCGAAGAGAGCTGCCCGGTGGATTCGATCGTCGAGACGCACATCCTCGAATACCACGGCGAGAAGCGCGGCGACCTGTACTTCACGAAGGACATGCTGCTCGCCGTCGGCGACCGCTACGAAAAGGAAATCGCCGCGAACAAGGAGGCTGACGCCCGCTATCGCTGAGGCCACTCCTCGCGACAAGGCCCGACGGAGGAGTCGACGGGCCCGGCGCTTCACAACAAATGCAGACCATCACCGCGCTCTTCTACGTCTTCTCGGCCATTCTGCTGTTCGCCTCGTTCCGGGTCATCACGGCCCGCAGCCCGGTGTACGCGGCACTGTTCCTGGTGCTCGCGTTCTTCTCGGCCGCGTGCATCTGGATGATGCTGCATGCCGAGTTCCTGGCCATCGCGCTGGTGCTCGTGTACGTCGGCGCGGTGATGGTCTTGTTCCTCTTCGTCGTGATGATGCTGGACATCAACACTGACGCGCTGCGCGAAGGCTTCTGGAAGCACTTCCCGGTTGCGCTGCTGGTCGGCGTGCTGATCGTGCTCGAGATGGCGCTGGTGCTGATGCCGGGCTTCGACGTTCGCTCCGCGCCGGTGGCGGACGCCGCCGCGCTCAAGCTCGGCAACACCAAGATGCTCGGCATCGAGATGTACACCAAGTACCTGTATCCGCTGCAGATCGCAGCGGTGCTGCTGCTGGTGGCCATCATCGCAGCCATCGCGCTGACGCTGCGCCGGCGCAAGGACTCGAAGTACCTCGATGCGTCGCAACAGGTGCGCGTGAAGAAGGCCGACCGCATGCGCATCGTGAAGTTGCCGCCGACGATCGAACCTCCGCCGCAGCCCGCGGCCGCGGCGCCGGGAGAACAGAAATGATCGGCGCGATCGGCCTTGGCCATTACCTCTCGCTCGGCGCGGTGCTGTTCGCGCTGTCCGTGATCGGCATCTTCCTGAACCGCAAGAACCTCATCGTGCTCTTGATGTGCATCGAGCTGATGTTGCTGGCGGTCAACCTGAACTTCGTCGCGTTCTCCCACTATCTGCCGGTGGTGGCAGACAAGATGGCGGGGCAGGTGTTCGTCTTCTTCATCCTGACCGTGGCTGCCGCCGAGTCGGCGATCGGCCTGGCGATCCTGGTCGTGCTGTTCCGCAACCGCGCCACGATCAACGTCGACGAGCTGGACGAGCTGAGAGGCTAAAAGAACATGGCTGCAGAACTCTCGCAAAACACCCTGCTGTGGGTGCCGCTCGCTCCACTGGCGGGCGCCATCATCGCCGGCTTCTTCGGCAAGATCGTCGGGCGGCGCGGTGCGCACAGCTTCGCGATCCTCGGCGTGCTGATCTCGTTCATCCTGTCGGCGATGGTGCTGAAGTCAGTCGCGGTCGACGGCGCTCGCTTCAACGCCACCGTGTACGAGTGGATGGTGCTCGGCGGGCTGAAGATGGAGATCGGCTTCCTCATCGACGGCCTGTCGGCGATGATGATGTGCGTGGTGACCTTCGTTTCGCTGATGGTGCACATCTACACCATCGGCTACATGGAGGAAGACCCCGGCTACCAACGCTTCTTCTCGTACATCTCGCTGTTCACCTTCTCGATGTTGATGCTCGTGATGAGCAACAACTTCCTGCAGCTGTTCTTCGGCTGGGAGGCGGTGGGCCTCGTGTCCTACCTGCTGATCGGCTTCTGGTACACGCGGCCGACGGCAATCTTCGCCAACCTGAAGGCGTTCCTTGTCAACCGGGTGGGCGACTTCGGCTTCATCCTTGGCATTGGCCTCATCGTCGCCTTTGCGGGAACCCTGAACTACGCCGAAGCCTTCGCCAAGGGCGGCGAACTCGCGCAGCTCAAGTTCCCGGGCACCGAGTGGATGCTGATCACGGTCACCTGCATCTGCCTGTTCATCGGCGCGATGGGCAAGAGCGCGCAGTTCCCGCTGCAC
>CAJPFZ010000114.1 GCA_905339355.1 Burkholderiaceae bacterium | reverse complement strand
GCCGCCCTGCGCATCGTGCTGATCGTCGCGGCGGCCTGGATCGCCATCGCCGTGCTGCAGCGCATGGTGCGCACCGTGCGCATCCGCGTGGCGACCCGCATGGGCGGCGTCGACGCGGCACGGCGGGCCGAAACCCTGGGGCGGGTGATCCGCTACCTCATCGCGATGGTGATCAGTGCGGTGGCGGTGATGCTGGTGCTGGCCGAGGTGGGCGTCTCGCTCGCGCCGATCCTGGGCGCCGCGGGCGTCGTCGGGCTTGCCATCGGCTTCGGCGCGCAAAGCCTGGTCAAGGACTACTTCACCGGTTTCTTCATCCTGTTCGAGGACCAGATCCGCACCGGCGACGTGGTCAAGATCGCCGACATCGGCGGGCTGGTGGAAGACATCACGCTGCGCCACGTGCGGCTGCGCGACTACGACGGCAACGTGCATTTCGTGCCCAACGGCCTCATCACCACGGTGACCAACATGAGCCGGCTGTATGCGCAGGCAGTGATCGACGTGGGTGTCGCCTACCGCGAAAACGTTGACGATGTGATCGCCGTCATGCGCAAGGTGGGCCGGCAGATGCGAGCCGACGAGGCGTTCGCGCCGAAGATCCTCGACGAACTCGAGATCGCAGGCGTCGAGCGCTTCGACGACAGCGCGGTCGTGCTGCGCTGCCGCTTCAAGGTGGCGCCGCTGGAGCAGTGGAATGTGCGGAGGGAGTATCTGCGCCGCATCAAGGCGGCATTCGACGACTGCGGTATCGAGATCCCGTTTCCGCATCTCACGCTGTATGCGGGCGCCGGCAAGGACGGCGATGCGCCGGCGCTGCCGTTGCGTGTGGAGCGCGGCGCGCGGCGCCCGCTGCCTGCGTGACGACGGGCGCGCGTCCGCTGGGCGACGGGATCGAACCGGTGGCTCACTGCCCGCGCGGGCGGTTCTTGTCCCAGATCGCCACGAGGATCAGCCCGTAGGACACGAGGCGCACGAGGTAGTGGATGGGAAGATCCTCGCTCCACGACCCTCTGAGCGCCATGACGACGCGGTTGCCCGCCTCGATCAGGAACGAGAGCATGAGGAACAGGAAGAAGCGGTCGCCGCTGCTGCGCCAGTAGCGCAAGAAGAACAGCGCCACGATGGCACAGCCGACCGCCACGCCGCCCAACAAGAACTCGTTGACGACCATCAGGACCCGCCTTCCATGATCAGTCCGTACAGCAGCAGCAGCACCGATGCGAGTGCCACCGCGAGGCGCCAGGTCGACAGGTCGACCGCCGTGAACACCACCCGGTCCAGTACCAGCAGCACGTTGTTGACGGTCAGGCCGGCGAAACACAGGCCGCTCCACAAGAGCAGCCGAAAGCGCGTGCGCAGGTAGCTTCGCAGCAGAAGCACCGCGGCGGCGGCGGCGGTCATGGCGCACAGGCTGTAGATCAGCTTGTCCACTCAGTGGTCCTTTCGCAGCTTGAAGGCGTCGGCAAAGCGCTGCGCGCTCTTGCCCATCGCATCGTGCACCAGGTGCGTCACGCCGATGATGTCGTCGGCGTAGACCTCGGCGAGCCGCTCGACCGCGCTCGCGAGCGACGGATCGCGCGGCGCGTAGCGGAATCGTGCGTCGCCCTCGCGCGCGACGATGCCCACCTCGTGCAGCTGCTCGATCAGTTCCATCGCCCGACGCTCGGGAAGATACAGCGAGCGCGCGACTTCAACCGCGCTGCGCTGTACGTCGGGCGCGCGGAAGAACAGCAGCATCGCCTCCAGGTACGGCATGGAGGGGACAGCGGTAAAAATGAATCGGCGAACGTCTTCTGGAATCACTGCGTCTTCTTGCGGTTCGAGCACCGCTGCGATCTTGGCGAACTGTACCTTGCGCAGGTTCTGTCGGCGGCACGCAAGGGCATGCTTCGCGCACACGATCACGGCATGCTCGAACTCCCGTACGGGCTGACCCGCACTCCTTCGCAGGCTGCCTGGCAGGTACTTGCATTTGTGCAAATTCATGCGCTAAGCACTCGGCACACGATGCGTACGGGAATGGCGGCGGCATGTACATTGAGACATGAATCGACTTTCGATGGCACTGGCCGGCGTGCTGGCCGCCGGCGCCGCGGGACTCGCCGCCTGGTACTGGCTCGCGCGTCCCGAGCCGCAGACACCCGCACGTGCCGTGCCGCAAGCACAGCCCGCTTCCGCGCCGGCGCCCGCCGTTGCCGCGCCCTCCCCCCCGGCGATCCGCCATCCCATCGAGGCGGTCGCGCCGTCCGCGGCGCCCGAGGAGCCGGTGACGCCCGAGAACGCGCTGACGCGGCTGTTCGGCCGCAAGACCGTGATCGCGATGTTCCAGCTCGACGACTTTCCGCGCCGCTTCGTCGCGACCGTGGACAACCTCGCGCGAACGCACGCACCGGCGCGGGCGTGGCCGGTCAATCCGGCGGAGGGGCGGTTCACCGTGCAGCAAGCCGATGGCGCCGAGGTGATCAGCCCGGACAACGGGCTGCGCTACACGCCTTACGTGCTGCTGCTCGAAACGGTGGATCTGCGGCAGGCGGCCGACGCCTATCGCGCGCTCTATCCGCTGCTGCAGCAGGCGTATGAAGAGCTGGGCTACCCCAATGCCTACTTCAACGACCGCCTGGTCGACGTGATCGACCATTTGCTGGCCACGCCCGAGCCGAGCGGACCGATCGCCGTGCAGATGACCGAGATCAAAGGGCCCGTGCGCCCCGAGCGTCCGTGGGTGCTGTACCAGTTCTCCGATCCGTGGCTGGAGTCGCTTTCGTCGGGCCAGAAGATGCTGTTGCGAATGGGCCCGGTCAACGAGCGGCGCGTGAAGAGCAAGCTCGCACAGCTGCGCCGGCTGGTCGCCGCTGACCCCGCGCCGCGTTGAACGCCGCCATGGTCGAGTTCCTGCGGGTGGCCGCCGACATGGCCTGGCCCATCGCCATCGCCGCGGCCTGGCTCATCGGCGAGTTCGGCCATCGCTGGAGCGGTCTGCCGCGCATCAGCCTCTACGGCATCGTGGGTTTCGTGCTGGCGCACACGCAGCTCTGGCTGCTGCCGCCGGCCAGCGCGGGCAACGTGGCGCTGATCGCGAACGTGGCCTTCGGACTGATCCTGTTCGAGTTCGGCTACCGAATCAACCTGCGCTGGCTGCGCACCAACCCCTGGATCTCGGCCACCGGGCTGCTCGAATCGGCCATGACCTTCGGCGCCGTTTACGGCGTCGCGGCGATGTTCGGCATGCCGACGCTGCCCTCGCTGCTGCTCGCATCGCTCGCGATGTCGACCTCGCCGGCGGCGGTGATGCACGTCATCAACGAGCAGCGTTCGTCGGGCCAGGTCACTGAGCGGTTGCTC
>CAJPFZ010000113.1 GCA_905339355.1 Burkholderiaceae bacterium | reverse complement strand
ATCAAACGGCATCGCTGTGATGCGCGCTGCGCATCACAGCCCGGCTGCGTCGGCTCAGCCGCCGTGTGCGTGCGCGCGCATCGGATCGAAGCGCTCGGGGCCGAAGCGGTGGCTCATCAGCGCCGGCATCACGCTTTCGATCGATTGCGGCGTGATGCCCAGGCTCGCGAGCCCGGGCAGGACGCCGCTGGCGACGTTGGGCACCTTCATCGAGTCGAGGTTGTCGCGCGACATCAACGGCTCGCCGGGCAGGCACTCGAGCGTCCAGGCTTGCAACCGCGCCATCGAATCGGGTAGCGGGACGATCGGGCGCGGGTGGCCCGACCAGCGGCCGGCAAACTGCACGAGCTGCCTGAGCGTATAGACGCTTGGGCCGGCACACTCGACGACCTGCCCGACTGCGGCATGGCCAACGATCGCCTGCACGACCGCATTGGCCACGTCTTCCACCCACACCGGCTGGAACTTCGCGTCGACGCCGGCCAGCGGAATCACCGGCAGCATGCGCTGCAGCGAGGCGAAGCGGTTGATGAAACTGTCGTGCGCGCCGAACATCACCGATGGACGCAGGATCGTCCACTCGATCTCGCGGTGGCGCATCGCCGCTTCGCCGGCCGCTTTGGAGCGCAGGTAGCGCGACGGCGCATTGCTGCTCGCACCCAGCGCGCTCACGTGCACCACACGGCGTACGCCGGCGGCGGCGCAGGCATCGGCCAATCGGCGCGGCAGATCGACATGCGCCCGCTGGAAGTCAGCCTCGCTGCCGTGCAGGATGCCCACCAGATTGACCACGGCATCGCGGCCTCGCACCAGCTGTCGAAGCGCGTCGTCGTTGTGCACGTCGCAGGTTTCGAGTTCCACCATCGGCAGCGCGAGCAGCGGGCGCGCGCGGCCGGGGTGGCGGGTGGCCGCCACGATCCGCGCATCCCCGCTCTCGGTTCGCTCCACCAGCTTTTCGCACACATCGCGTCCGAGGAATCCGGTGCCGCCGAGGATGAGGATGTTGTTCATGGTTTGAGCTCGCTGAGGGGTGGGGGAATGCGCTCAGCCGATCAAGGCAGATCCTTGTCGGGCAGCGGCGAATCGGTGGGGCGCGGCCCGATCAGGCGGCCGAGCCGCGGCCGCAGCACCGGCGCTTCGCCGTTGCCGAGCGCCGCATAGATGCTGGCGTTCGACAGCACCTTCTTGACGTAGTCGCGTGTTTCGCTGAACGGGATGTTCTCTGCCCACGCGGCGGTTTCCAGCCACGGCCCCTCGCGCCAGCGGCGCGGCCGGTTCGGTCCGGCGTTGTAGGCGGCGGCGGCCATGGCCTGCGACCCTTCGAAGGCTTCCAGCACCATCTTCAGGTAGCCGGTGCCCAGGCGCAGGTTGGTGCTGGGGTCGCTGATCATGTCCGGTGAGTATTCCAGACCCATCTTGCGAGCGACCCATTTCGCTGTCGCCGGCATGACCTGCATCAAGCCGGATGCGCCGGCATGCGAGCGCAGCGAGGGCATGAAGCGAGTCTCCTGGCGAATCAGCCCCATCACGTAGTGCGGATCGAGGTCGAGCTCGCGTGCGCGCTGCCAGATCTCCTCGCGGTAGGGGGTCGGAAAGCGCTGCGCCAGGTCGATCTCGGAGCGCGTGCGCTCGCTGGTGTTGATGCACAACTGCCAGTCGCGTACCTCGCAGGCCATCGCGGCGGCGGCCAGCAGTTCGCGGTCGCTCATGCCGCGCAGGCTGTAGTTCCACTCGCGGCGGCCCTCGTCGCGCAGACCGAGCGAGGCGAGCAGCAGGCCACGGGTCAGCCCAGGTTGGGCCGCCGCAGCCGCCCGCTCCTCGGGCGTCAGCGCTCGAGGCGGGGCGGGCAGCGCAAACGGCTCGCCGAGGGCCTCGGAGGCCAGCGCGCCGTAGAAGCTCAGCTGGCCCGCGATCGTCGACAGCAGGTGCCGTGCATGGGCGCGCTGCGCGTCGCCTTCAGGCCCCTCCTGCGCCAGCGCCTCCAGGGCGCGTGCGCGCCAGTAGACCCAGGTGGCATCGCGGCGTTCGGCGGACCCCATCGCGTCGATGGCCTGCAGCACCTGCTCCCAGCGGCCTTGGCCGGCGTCGGCACGCAGCGCGGCGCGCGCCTTCCACGCCATCGTGTCGGCGGGCCAGTCGAGTGGGCTGTCGTCGTGGCGCGCGAACACGCGCGCGGCGTGCTGGTAGTGGTCGGCGGCGTCGGGCAGCAGCTTCATCGCCGACTGCTTGGCGGTGGCGGCCCAGGCCCAGGAGGCGAGGTCGGCCGGCAGCACCCGCTCCCAGCGCTCGCGCAGCGCGAGCGCCGCCGCTTCCGGATCGTTCGAGGCCATGCGTATCAGCGCCATCGTGGCGAGCTCGGCATCGACGCGGCTGCCGCGCACCGGCTTGTTGCGGCTCAGGAAACGCGGCGCGCTGTCGGTCAGCTCCTGGACCCGGCTCGCGGCATCCAGGCTGACCAGCGCCGCGGCCTGCCGAGCGGCCCGCGGGCGGCTGGCGTCGATCGACAGACGTGCCTTGCGCAAGACATCGGCGGCGCCGAAGACCTTGGCGTCGACCAGCGTGGCGGCGAGCAGGTTGCAGCCGTCGTCGCTGTCCTTCTGAGCGAACCAGGCGGCGAGGGCGGCGTCGCGGACGTCCTTGCCCTTCATGTGCTCGGTGAGCAGCGCATAGCAGGTGACCTCGCGGTCGTCGTTCATGCGAAAGCGGGGGAAGTCGACCGCGAAGTTGGCCCAGTCGCGGCGCAGCCCGAGTTCGAGCAGCCAGTCGTTGCGCAGCCGGTCTTCGACATAGGTGTCGCGCCAGCGGGCGTAGAAGGCATCGACCTCGGGTTGCGACACCTCGGTGAGCCGGTTGTTCAGCTCCCAGTAGTCGACCCACATCGTGAGCGGATGCTGGCTCGCGGCCGCCTGGGCGCGAGCGAGCGCGAGACGGTCGCGGTCCTTCTTGCGGAAGGCTTCGCGTGCCTCGACGATGAGGTCGTTCGGCGCTTGCGCATGCACGACCGGCTCGCACACCAAGGTGCCCAGCGCGAGCACCATGGCTGCCGCCGCGGTGCGCGCTCCGGCGCCGCGCACACGCCCATATACTGAACTGCAGGTTTTCAAAGGGCTGTGCCTTCCAGAATTGTGTCGCCTCTACCCACGCAGCCCGTCGATGCCGATCGCCGCGCCTTGCGCGAACGAATGCACCAGTTGCGCGACCGCTTCGTCGCCGAGTCGGGGCCCGCAGCGCAGACCGCGCTGGCGGAACACTTGAGCGAGGTGCTGGCCGAACTGGCGCCCGATCGACTCGGGCTGTACTGGCCGCTTCGATCCGAATTTAACGCAGCGGTTGCCTGCGCGGGACATGAAGACCCCGATTCCCTTGTGATTGCGCTGCCTTATGCACACAAGACGCCGCGCGAGATGCACTACCGCGTATGGGACGGGCGAGAGCCGCCGCTGCGCGACGAATGCGGCATTCCGAGCGCGGACGGGCCTCTCGTCGTTCCCGACGTGGTGCTGGTACCTTGTCTGGCCTACACGGCGTCGGGCTTTCGCCTCGGCTACGGCGGCGGCTACTACGACCGCTGGCTGGCTGCGCATCCGCAGGTCACCGCCGTTGGCGTCGCATGGTCGGCCACGCTCCTCGGCGAGGCGGAACTCGCTGTGCAGCCGCACGACCATCCGCTGATGCTGATCGTCACGGAGCGCGGCGTGGCCGGCGCCTGAGCGTCAGTCGGCTTCGGTCGGCCCCTCGTCGTGCGGCACCTCGCCGATGGCGCGGCGCGTGTCGGCTGCGCGCGATTCGATCCATTCGCAAAATCGTGCCACCTCGACCCGTCCACGGCTGGCTTCGGTGGCGATCAGCCAGTAGCTGGTCGGGCTCGGGATGCGGCCCTGAGGCCCGAACGGCTCCACCAGGTCGCCGCGTTCGAGCAGCTCCGTCACCAGCGGCACGCGCGCGAGGGCGACGCCTTGCCCCGCCAGCGCCGACTGCACCTGCTGGTAGGTGAAGGTGAGGTAGAGCCAGCGCCGCGGCTGCAGGCGCGGCTGGCCCTGCACCGCCAGCCAGTGCCGCCAGCTCAGGAATTCGCCGCTCGGCCGGTTGTCGTCTTCCTCGGCCAGCGTGTATTGCGCGAGGTCGGCCGGCGCTGCGAGCGGGGGCGCCTGGCCCGTTGCGATCTGGTCGGCGAGCCGGCGGCTGATCACCGGTGTGAGCACCTCGCCGAACATGCGCTTGGCGCCAGGCGGCACGGCGCGAGCGTCGCAGTAGCGCAGCGCGAGGTCGAGGTCGGGCTCGTCGAGTTCGAGCAGCCGGTCGCTCGCGGAGACCCGGATGTCGATGTCGGGATGATCGCGCTGGAAGGCCTCCATCTGCGGCAGCAGCCACAACGAGGCAAAGGACGCGAACGTGGTCACGTGCACGACACGCCGGCCGCGCGCCTGGCGGATCTGCCGCACGCCGGCATCGAGCCGGTCGAGCCAGGGCGCGACCACCCGCAGCAGCGTGTTGCCGTCGGCGGTGAGCTGGACGTGGCGCGTGCCGCGCTGGAACAGCGGCGCGCCCAGTTCCTCCTCCAGGCCCTTGATCTGCCGGCTCACTGCCGACTGGGTGACGTGCAGCTCGTCGGCCGCTTCGCTGAAGTTGAGCCGCCGGGCCACCGCCTCGAAGGCCCTCAGGCTGCCCAGCGAGAGCGCACGCTGGCGCGGGCTATTCATATCAGATGCGCATCAATGCGCCGCGTCGTTTTCATTGGATTTGCATCGCTTGAGCCACGAACATAGAGGCATGTTGCGGCGAACGTTGCCGCCGAGCCCCTGGAGATTGATGATGAAATCGCAATTCTACGCAAGCCGCGCCGGCAGCCGCTCGCTGGTCTGGGGCGAACCGCTGCGGATCGCGCAGCTGGCCGGCGAGTTCGCCGTGCTGGGTGGCCGTGTCTGGCTCACCCGCGAAGGCGACCCGGAAGACTACGTGCTTGACGCCGGCGAGACCTTCGACATCACCGCCAGTGACGTGGTGGTGGTCGAGCCGTGGTGCCGCGGCGAGCCTGCGTTGATCGCCTGGCGGCCGGGCCGGTCGGCACGGCTGCCCATGGCTGCCTCGCCGCGCGAAACGACCGATCTGGGCTTGCGCACCTGCGCTTGAGCGCAGATCGGGTGACCACCCGCGTTGCGCGCAAGCGGATTGAACGCCGCTCATGCAACAAGGTGTGTCAACTGGCTTGGCGGCGCCCCGAGGCCGCAGTCCCGGCCGCGGCCAGCTGCCGTGCATAAGACCTGCATCGCCTGCGGCATTCGGGTGTAGTCGCTGCCCCGGCGTGACTCCCTTCACGCGGGCGCGCCGGGCGGATCGCCGGCGAGGCGGCGCGGAACGCTTCTTGCTCATCAGGGGGCATGGCGGTTCCAAGGCAGGCAATGACATCCCGGTGTGCACGATGCATCAGCAGCGATGCCGCAGCGAGCGGCGTGGCATGTCCCTCATGCAATTGGCGTTCGGCGCGGCAAGGCCTCAGCGCCTTGAATGAGGCGGCATCCGACGCCACCGCCTGGGCAGCGTTCTACGTGCGCGTCCAAGGCCCGGACGACTCTCTGCGCCGCATTGCCCTGTTCGCGATGCTGGTTGGCGAAGACGGCAGCGTCTCGCGCGAACGCGCGCGCGCCGCGCTGGCGTCGGGAGACCCGGCGCTTTACAACGCCGAGTTGCTGCGGCTCACCGACAAACTGCTCGACCGGATCGACGAGATCTGAGACGGCCCATCACAGGTAGAAGAACGGCTCGCCGGACGCGCGCAGCACGAGCTTGCCGTCGCGCACCGCGATGGCCAGGTGCGGCTGCGCGCCGAGATCGAGCGCGATCGCCTCGCTGAGGTCGCGGGTGGTCACGCTGACGCGGATCGTGGCCGGCGAGGAGGCCTCGACATCCACGTCCTCGCTGGCTGCGAGCGCCGTCACCAGCGAGGATTTCAACCCCGCCTTCCGGGCAACCTCCTGGCCATCGACCTGAACCACGACCGAGTCGTTGTCGAAGCCGTCTTCGTAGTAGAGATGCAATCGCTTCATCGACACGTCCTCGCGGCATGGGCCCCGATCGAGTGGATACAGGGCGCCGCGGCCCAAGTGCTGCGGCGCCCCAGTCTGCGTCAACTGCCGTCCGTCGGCTAGCCGTAGCTGCGCGCCGGCACCTTGGCCGGGGCGCGTGCGCCACGCTTCTTGGCGTGCGCGGCTTTCCCGGGTGCCTTGTGGTTCGGCTCGGCAAGGCCCACCATTGCCGCCGTCAGTGCCGCACGGTCGGGCGTGCGCTCCTCGGGCGCCCGTTCCACCAGCCCGGCCAGCAGCTTGTCGCTTTCGGCGATGTTGGCGCTGCGCACATGCACGGTATTGCTCTCGGTGCGCACCGTCTTGAAGTTGCGCGCAAGATTGGCGCCCTTCGCCAGCCGGGCGTAGGCGGCTAGCGGATGGGTCGCGAACTTGTCGATCAGCAGATCGAAGTCGTCGCGCGCCGAGCGCAGTTCATCCGCATCCGAGCCCTGCAGGTAGAACAGCGCGCCCGCCCCGTCGGTGAGCAGCAGGTCGGCGATCTCGTCATCCGCCGCCGTGATCGGGCTGCGCACGCGCAGCTGCAGCAGGTTGGAGACCACCTGCGAGCCGTCGAGCGCGTTGTAGACGGCGCGCAGTTCGTAGATTCCCGGCTGACCGAAATACAGCCCGTCGTGCCCATAGCCGATGAACACGCTCTCCGAGATCGGCGCGCCAGGATCGATCGCCACTTCCTGCGGCGCGACGCACTGGTCGATCATCGGCTCGTAGGCCACCAGCTTGCCGCCGGGCTTGCAGATCGCCACGTTGACGAGCCCCGCGGCGGGATGCAGGTAGGGGTGGACGGCCTTGCCGCGGGTGTCGGTGGCGTGCAGCGTGATGTCGATGACCACCGGTTCGCCCAGCGCGAAGCTGCGTGCCGCGGAAATCTCGAGCTTGAGCCCCGACAGGTCTTCCAGCGGCGGGTTGAACTTGCCGACGTCCTCCAGGCCGGCGCCGACTGCGAAGTTGCTGCCGCCCATCACCACGTTGTTGAGGAAGGCGTGTCGCAGGTGCACCAGTTCCTGATCGTCGAACTGGAAGGCAAACGCGTTCCAGAACGCCGCGCTGCCGGCCGGGTACATCTGCGGGTAGTTCATCCACGACAGGGAGGATGGCCGGTTGACGCCCGGCGGCGTCGCCAGTGATTTCTGCCACGAGTGCAGCAGGTTGAGGCAGTGGCCGAGCTCGTGCACGTAGGCGTACAGCTGCAGGCGCTGCTTGTCTGCCGTCGCGCCGCCCAGCCCGCCGTGGAACACGGCACACCCCTGGCGGTGCTTGCCTTGCTGGTCGAACATGATGCCGAGCACCGACGGGCTGTCGTAGCTCTTCGCCACCAGTTGCCAGACCTTGAACTGCGGAACGTCCTGCCACAGGCTGAAGTGCTTCACCATCGACGCGTGCAGCTCGGCATCGCTCCACGTGGTTCCTGCCTCGGTCACGTTGACCTCGTTGCTGGCCGCCGAGATCTGCATGCGGATTCCTGCTTCGGCGAATGCGCTCGCCACCGACAGCGTGCGCGGCGTCCCGCCCGACGGCAGGCTGCCGGTGTTGTAGGAGACGAATGCCGCGGCGACGTCGCTCACGCGGTCGGTTTCGATCTGGACGGTGCGGAAGTAGACCGACTCGAACGGGCAGGCGTAGCTCGCGCCGGGCGCATTGGTCAACGACAGGAAGGTCAGCGTCGCGGCGGCCTGCGGCTGCAGCAGCGAGACCCTCGGGACGGTCACGCGGATCTTCGGGAACGATGCGCTCCAGGTGAACTTGCCGAGCCCCTCGATGGTGACCAGCGACGCGGTCGTGGTGATGACGGGCGTGTTGACCACGAACGAACCGAAGTAACTCTTCGTCGCGCCTGACACCGAGAAGAAATCGCCGCTCACGCGCTTGGTCGGGCGCGTGCGGTCGACGTCGACCCGCAGCTCGAGCTGAAAGGCCGACGCGGCGCTGCGGTAGGCGCCGCTGACTGCACGCTTGGCCAGCGTGATGATGGGCGCATGCACGGGGGTGATGTCGCGCGTCGGCGGGAGCGCGGCGTCGTCCTCCGCCTGCATCACTTGTTCGATCGGCGTTTCCAGCGCCGCATCGTCGAACGAGTCGCTTTCTGCGCCGATTCCGGTGGGATCCATGCTTGTCATTGCCCTCTCCTGTTTGCACAACGCATGCGGGCAATGCGCCACGGCAGGCTGGCCGAGTCAGGCGAGTCTGTAGATGGCGCAGGCAGCGTCGTTCGACGCTCCGGAAGTTTCCCGCTGCGCCTCCGGACTCCTCAATTTCGTCGCTGCAGGTGCGCAGTTCAAGCCCTATCGGCCCGTCTGATTAGGGGTGGCGCGGCTTGCGTGTCGAAGGCCGGGTTCGTGGTGGTTTCCGGGCGGCGCGCGAGCGCAGCGCCGCCTCCAGCGCGAGCCGGGCCCAGGGCTGCATCAGGGCCGGCGACTCCATCGCGTCGGCCGGCACGGTGAAGTAGCTGACCGTCACCGCCTTGCCGGCACCGTCGTAGACAAAAGGTTCGCAACCGGCGGCCTCGAACACCGGGCGGGTCTGCGCGTCGGCCTTCAGGAACAGCTTGTCGAAGGCGATCAGCGCGACGAACAGATCGTCGATGTACAGGCCGTGGCCGCCGAACATGCGGCGCGAACGCACGGCGCCGAGCGGCTGCAGCAATTCCATGCTGTGGCGGGCGAGTTCTTCATGGGCCATGGCGGCGCATCTTGCACAATCGACGATCCCAGAGCAACCGGCGCGGCCATGAACTCTCCCCCGAGCGGCGACCCCGAGACCCTGCGCCGCAAGCTGATTGCCGCGCGCCAGGCCCTGCCCGACCGGCTGGAGCGCGCGGTGCAGCTGCAAAGCGTGCTGCGGGTGTGGCTGGTCGGCCGGCCTGAAACGACGATCGGCGGCTACTGGCCGATCAAGGGCGAGTTCGATCCGCTGCCCGCGCTGTACCGCTGGGCCGAGGCCGACGAGCGGCGGCGCATCGGATTGCCGGTGCTCAACCGCGAGGACGGCTCGCTGCGCTTTCACGTCTGGTACCCCGGCTGCCCGATGGAACTCGACGCGCACGATATCCCCAAGCCCAAGGGCACCGAGCAGTTCGCTCCGCAGCTGTTGCTGTTGCCGTGCCTGGGCTTCGGACCGGAGGGGCAGCGCCTCGGCTACGGCGGCGGCTTCTACGATCGCTGCATCGCGACGCTGACTCCGCGGCCAGCGGTCGTCGGCCTCAGCTATTCGAACGGCTTCCTGCCGATGCTGCGCGCGCAACCAGGTGAGCTGGCGCTCGACGCCGTGCTGACCGACGATGGCGTGGTCTGGCAGGCCGAGTAGCGGGGCCGCTCAGTCCTTCGGCGTGAAACCCAAGCGCCGGCACAGCTCCAGCGTCAGCGCCGATTGATTCATGGTGTAGAAGTGGATGCCCGGCGCGCCGCCGGCGATCAGCCGTTCGCACAGCTCGCTGACCACGTCCAGGCCGAAGGCACGGATCGACGCGCTGTCGTCCATGAAACCTTCCATCTTCAGCGCCACCCAGCGCGGGATCTCGATGCCGTCGCGCGCGGCGAACTGGGCGATCTTCGAATAGTTGTGGAAGGGCATGATGCCCGGCACCACCGGCACCGTCGCGCCCAGCTTGCGCGTTTCTTCGACGAAGTGGAAATAGCAGTCCGGGTTGAAGAAGAACTGCGTGATCGCCGCGTCGGCGCCGGCGTTGACCTTCTCGACGTAGTGCTGCAGGTCGCGCCGCGCATAGCGCTGCTCGGGGTGGTATTCGGGGTAGGCGGCGACCTCGATGCGCCAGTCGCGGCCC
This sequence comes from Burkholderiaceae bacterium, assembly GCA_905339355.1. Classification (GTDB taxonomy): domain Bacteria; phylum Pseudomonadota; class Gammaproteobacteria; order Burkholderiales; family Burkholderiaceae_C; genus Albitalea. The sequence goes on along the minus strand of CAJPFZ010000113.1, from coordinate 1,973 downwards.
TGGGTTTCGCGGATGAACTGCACCAGCTCGGCAGCGTAGCGGAACTCGCCCGCGGTGGCGGTGCCGCTGGGCAGGTCGCCGCGCAGCGCGACGATGCGGCGGATGTTCTGCTCGCGGTAGGTCGCCAGCGTGTCGCGCAGGCCCTCGCGCGTGGAGCCGACACACGACAGGTGCGGCGCCGCCTCGAAGCCCGCCTCGGCGATCGCCATCACGGTCTTCAGCGTCTTCTCGCGCGTGGAGCCTCCGGCGCCGTAGGTGACGCTGAAGAACTCGGGTTGCATCGCGCCGAGCTGCTGCACCACGTCTTTGAGCTTCTCGTCGCCCACCGGCGTGTTGGGCGGGAAGAATTCGAAGCTGATCGGCACGGATTGGTGGCTCATGTCGGGCCCTTCTTGATCGGTTTGTCGTCCCGGGTCGCGTGGACGAAGAATTCGTTGTTGCCGTCGCCGCCTGCGATCGGGCTCGGGAAGTAGCCGCGCACCCACAGCTTCGCGTCCCGGCAGGCCTGGCGCACACGCGTCTCTACGAGCTGGAACGACGCCGCGTCTTTCACCAGCCCGCCCTTGCCGATGAACTCGGGTTGCAGCTCGAACTGCGGCTTCACCAGCAGCAGCAGCGTGCCGCTTTCGCGCAGCAGCGGCGCGAGCGCCGGAATCACGAGGCTCAGCGAGATGAAAGACAGGTCGCCGACGATCAGGTCGAAGCCGTTCGCCGGCATCGCCTCGCCGAGTGCTTGCCGGCTCAGGTGACGCGCATTGACGCCCTCGAGCGCATGCACCCGCGGATCCTCGCGCATCTTCGTGTGCAGCTGGCCGTGGCCGACGTCGATGCCGACCACGCGGCTTGCGCCGCGCTGCAGCAGCGCGTCGGTGAAGCCGCCGGTGCTCTGACCGACGTCGAGGCAGGTCATGCCGGCGACGTCGATCTCGCGCAGCGTGAGCGCACCCTCGAGCTTCAGGCCGCCGCGCCCGACGAAGCGCAGCTCGGCGTCGTCGATGACCTGCAGCTCGGCCGCGTCCGGCAGGTCTTCACCGGCCTTGTGCGGCACGACCCACCCCTTCGGCGACAGCCAGCGCACGCCGCCGTGCGCGATCAGCCGCTGGGCGGCCGACCGCGTCGGGGCGAGGCCGCGTTCGACGATCAACTGGTCGGCGCGCATGCCCGGATCAGTAGCGATAGCTGTCGGGCTTGTACGGGCCGTTCTTGTTCACGCCGATGTAGGCCGCCTGCTCGTCGGTCAGCACTGTCAGCTGCGCACCCAGCTTGGACAGCTGCAGCCGCGCGACCTTTTCGTCCAGGTGCTTGGGCAGCACGTACACCTTGCCCGGCTGGTAGGCGTCGGGCTTGGTGAAGAGCTCGATCTGGGCGATCGTCTGGTTGGCGAAGCTCGAACTCATCACGTAGCTCGGGTGGCCGGTGCCGCAGCCCAGGTTCACCAGGCGGCCCTTGGCCAGCAGGATGATGCGCTTTCCGTCGGGAAAGATGACGTGGTCGACTTGCGGCTTGATCTCTTCCCACTCGTACTTTTCGAGCGACGCCACGTCGATCTCGTTGTCGAAGTGGCCGATGTTGCAGACGATCGCCTGGTCCTTCATCTTGGCCATGTGGTCGTGCGTGATGACGTCCTTGTTGCCGGTGGTCGTCACGAAGATGTCGGCCTTGTCGGCGGCGTAGTCCATCGTCACGACGCGGTAGCCTTCCATCGCGGCCTGCAGCGCGTTGATCGGGTCGATCTCGGTGACCCAGACCTGCGCCGACAGCGCGCGCAGCGCCTGCGCGGAGCCCTTGCCCACATCGCCGTAGCCCGCCACGCAGGCGACCTTGCCGGCGATCATCACGTCGGTGGCGCGCTTGATGCCGTCGACCAGCGATTCGCGGCAGCCGTAGAGGTTGTCGAACTTGCTCTTGGTGACCGAGTCGTTGACGTTGATGGCGCGGAACAGCAGCGTGCCCTTGGCGCTCATCTCGTTGAG
>CAJPFZ010000112.1 GCA_905339355.1 Burkholderiaceae bacterium | reverse complement strand
GCACTTTTCCAAAATCCCCCCTCCGAACCGTGCTTGATACTTTCATATCACACGGCTCTCCAGACTTGCGTTACGTGCTTTGGGAATGGGTCTGCCCGCATGGAGGTCTACGTGGCAGGGATGACAGACGACAAGCGTTTTGCGCTGCATCGCAATCATCCGGGTGACCCAAAAGGGTTTGTCTTTCCGACCGCGCCAACGGCTCTTTAAGTCCGCCAGTTTGCGTACATGGTGGACTTCGCATTTGCCTTTTGTGCCACACAGTTCGCAGGTGTTAGCCTGCAACCGCTGGATGAGGTCGGAATGCCAGTTTTTCCACTGCTCACGATACGGTACATCAACAATCACGGTCTGGTTGCTTGGTTTGATGACCTTCAAGGGGACCGCACCCCAGTAGATGAGCCTTTCCCCTTTCGAGGTTGGGACCTTCACCTGGAACGTCTGATAGGTCTGCCCATTGATGGTCATTGGCGCTCGGTACTTCTGATAAACGGCACTCACCGACAGCTTGTATTTGTGGGCAAGTGTTTTCGCCAGAGCTGCCTGCATGACGTTCTTCAGGCTGCTCAGTTGGCAGCGGTCAACGGCAAACTTGTAGTATTCGGCGATGCCCCGAAACCGCTCCTGATAGGTCTGGATGATGTGTGCATCCGAGAACGCTAACAGGGATAGTTCACTCATCGGCTCACCGTTGCGCTGGTATGGTTGTGCCAGTTTGGTCGTGAGACCATAGGGCACGCCCAGGCGCACTCTGCTGTTTGCGCTGCGCTGCCGTGTTTGGCTGTCCTTCCGCCGAGTGGTTACGTGGTCAGCATGGTATATGCTGACCGCATAGCCTAGAAACCGCGCCTTTCCTTCGCGGGCATGGGTGATGAGGGTTTTCTGCGCACTCAATTCCAGATGCAGCCTGTCGCGCAAGAACAATCCGATGTCCGCCTTAATCGTTTCTGCTTCCGCTTTGCTCCCCGCGAAACCGAGGATAAAGTCATCCGCGTAACGAACGTACATCAGCCGCCGGAAGTCCGGGGCATCATTGACTTTGGAAGGCAGGGAGCGCATCTGTTGTTCCAGATACTGCTGTGCCTTCTTGTCTCCCCGCTTTCGGGCACGGTCGAGCTGATAGGTGACCGCCCGATATTCCGGGTTGCGCTCACGCTGCTTACCCCGCGTGTACTGCGGGATGAGCACATCTTCGATGTAAGTGTCCAGTTCGTGCAGGTAGATGTTGGCTAGGATGGGGCTGACGATGCCGCCTTGCGGTGTACCCGTACAGGTCGGCTTATATTCCCAGTCTTCCAGCACCCCCGCTTTGAGACTTTTGCGGATGAGGTTGAGCAGTCGACCATCGTGGATGTTCCGAGACAGGATTGTCAGCAGAACCTCATGGTCGATGTTGTCGAAGCACCCGCGAATGTCCCCCTCAATGAACCACTTGCTCCCCCGAAACCTGTGATGCAGAGAGGTCAGTGCCGTATGGCAGCCACGTCCAGTGCGAAAGCCGTGTGAACTCTCCCGAAACCGGGGTTCATAGTAAGCCTCCAATACCATACGCAGCACCTCTTGCACCAGCTTCTCTGTGAAGTTGGGTAAACCCAGCGGTCTTTTACCGCCGTTCTTCTTGTCGACATACCCTCGTCGTGACGGTCGGAAGGTGAAGCGTTCGGAGCGCAGGGCATCGATGATGACTTCGATGCGTCCCATACTCATGCCATCCGCCGTATCCTCTACGGTTCCCGGTGTCGTCGCACCCTGGTTCCTGTATATCTTGGCGTAAGCCATGAGATACAGTTCGGGATTGAACAGGCACCGATATACCCTCGTGAGCGGGAGCCTTTTTTCTCCCAATTTCCGTATTGCTTGAAGAACCTGATGAGCTTTCTGCATTCGCATACCTTTCAAGCTACCCAAGCACAAGTCCTGACCTCCTTCGCCCTGTAGCTGGTTTTACTGCCAGCCGCCGTGGGTGGTCGTGACGCCACCGACTACTATGAGGTCTCCGTCGCCATGAGGCTCGCGCCTCGAAGGCGATCCCGTGGTACGAACGTAAGTGACGTTTGGGACTTCTCGCAAAACACTGTCTCTTGAGAGAGCCCCATCAGGATGGGTTAGGGCGTCCGTTCGCGGCTTGATAGGTCTCATTGACCATGTTCCCGTCATAAGGATTTCACGCCTCGGTGTCAGTAAGGCGCTGCTGACGGGACTTGACCTTAACCGTTGTGTCAAGGGAGGGTCTGTCTCCAACTCGCCACTAGACTTCAGGCAATCCAGCTTTACCCATACCATCCAGGTCTTGGAAC
>CAJPFZ010000111.1 GCA_905339355.1 Burkholderiaceae bacterium | reverse complement strand
GGAGCCTTCCATGTCGAGACGGACGAAGTTGCCGTTCGTGGCAGCCTTTTTGATTATTATTTCGGCGTTTTTGAAGGCGAGTTCTTCTGAGATGTCCAGGCCGAGGTGGGTGAGTTTCAGTGCGACCGTTGAATCGGCCCTTGAGAGTTTTATGCCGTCGAGGAGGGCTAGGTATTCTTCAACAGACTCTCCGGCCTCTTGGCCGCTTTTGACGTTCTCGCCGAGGTTGTCGATTATCGCGCCTATGCCAGCCCTGTTAAGAGCGAGGGCCGCGCGTATGGCGTCCTGCCTTTCGCTTCCGGCTATGTACCTTTTGGCGAAAAAGAAAAGGAGCCTTTTCACTTGAGGCCCTCTACGAAATTTTCGACGATTGCACCCAGCCCCGGGCTTTCAATCTCCTCTATCTCATAGCTGACCCTCGCGGAAGGCTTGTCTATCTTGATGACGCGCTTGAGGTCGATGGGCGTTGCAATCAGCACCAAATCCGCAGGGGTCCTGTTGATGGTCTCCTCGAGCTCTTTTTTCTGGGAGTCCGAGTAACCCATCGCCGGAAGGAGCGGCCCGAGGTGGGCGTACTTGCCGAAGGTCTCTTTTATCGTGCCGACGGAATAAGGCCTCGGGTCGACAGGCACCGCGCCGTGTTCATTTGCGGCCGCCCCGCCAGCCCCGAAGCTCATGCCCCCGTGGGTGAGCGTCGGGCCGTCCTCGACGACGAGGACGCTCTTGCCCTTTATGTCCGCGTCCACTCTCACGACAGAGGCTGTCTTCACTATGGCGGCGTGTTCGTTTACCTTGCGGATATTCTCCGTGACTGCGCATATCGAGGCTGCATGCGCGCTGTTCGCCTTGTTGATGACCGCTACGTCGGCACGCTTGAGGTTGGCTTCTCCAGGATAATAGAGCAGTTCGTGGCCCGCACGGAGCGGGTCTGTGACGACTATCTCGAGGCCTGGCAGGACAAAGGGCAGGTCGTTGTTGCCGCCGTCCCAGATGATTATATCGCTCTCTTTTTCGGCCTCTTTGAGTATCGCCCCATAGTCCACACCTGCGTATACGACGAGTCCGGCTGCGATATGCGGCTCGTACTCTTCCATCTCCTCGATGGTGCATTTGTGCGTTACAAGGTCTTCGAGGCTCGCGAATCGCTGTACCCTCTGGGAGGCGAGGTCTCCGTAGGGCATGGGGTGGCGTATGACCACAGGCTTCCTGCCCATCGTTTGGAGTAGCCTTCCGATGTAGCGCGATATGCCGCTTTTGCCGCAGCCGGTGCGCACGGCGCAAATCGAGATGACCGGCCTCGTGGATTCCAGCATGGTCTTTGCGGCGGACGGCAGGACGAAGTCAGCTCCGAGGGCGGCGCACCTGGACGCAAGTCGCATCACGTATTCGTATGGAACGTCGCTGTAGGAAAAAACCGCTTCCTCGACGGCGCGCTCCCTTACGAGCCGCTCCAGTTCTTCTTCAGGGAATATCGGTATGCCTTCGGGATAGAGCGGGCCTGAAAGGGCAGGGGGGTAGGTCCTCTTCTCGATGAACGGTATCTGGGCAGCCGTGAAAGCGACGACCTCAGCGCCGGGGTTTTCCCTGTAAAGGACGTTGAAGTTATGGAAGTCCCTTCCAGCGGCTCCCATTATGACGACCCGTTTTCTCAAAGCGCCTCCGCTCTAAAGAGGATGCCCGGGACTGGAGGTGGTATCAGGCTACTTCGGCCTGAAACGCGGCGCTCCTTCTGTCCCGAGGAGAATGTAGTCGCCC
>CAJPFZ010000110.1 GCA_905339355.1 Burkholderiaceae bacterium | reverse complement strand
CTGATCGGCGCAGCCGCGCTGACCAGCGGCAGGGCGAGCAGCAGCGCCGTGAGGAACTGGCTCGATACGTCGCCTCGCACGCGGATCGGCGCGGCGGTTCGCAGCGTGCCCGACCCGGCCGTCAGGCGCAGGGGCGGGAACCCGTCGTCGCCGAGGTAGTCGATGCGGCAGCCCAGCTGGCGCAGCGCGTCCACGAGGTCGCCGATCGGGCGCTCGTGCATGCGCGGCACGCCGCTCAGCTCGAAACGCCCGCCCTGGGTCGCGGTGAGCACCGCGAGCGCGGCGCAGAGAGGACGCATTGCCGTGCCGGCATTGCCGAGGAAAAGCTTGGCGTCGCGGGTCTTCAGCCGCCCGCCAAGGCCGGTGATCGCGACGAGCTCGCCGCGGGTCTCGACGGCGCAGCCGAGCTCTCGCAGTGCCGCGAGCATCACGCGGGTGTCGTCCGACTCGAGCAGATCGTGCACGACAGTCGTGCCTTCGCTCAGGCCGGCCAGAAGGAGGACGCGGTTCGAGATGCTCTTGGAGCCGGGCAGGCGCACGCAGCCGCCGGCGCGCAGCAAGGGAGGCAGGTCGAGGAACGCGGTCGTGTACATGGAAAGGCGTGGGGACGTCGGCCAGCGCGGCGGAAGTCAGCGGTTCGTGGCGGGCTTGGTCGAATTCATCTGCCAGCCAGAGCGGGCGTCGGATGCGCCGCGGATCAGGTCTTCCAGCGCCTCGACGTTGCCGGTCTTGATCACGTGCTCCATCGCGTCGAGCGTGTGTCGAAACCGCATCGACTGCTTCAGCAGCTCTTCGCGGTTGGACATCAGGATGTCGCGCCAGATCGCCGGGTCGCTGGCCGCGATGCGGGTGAAGTCGCGAAAGCCCGGCCCCGCCAGCGAGAGAAAGTCACGGCCCGCCGGCTGGCGCGCCACCGAGTTGAAGTAGGCAAAGGCCAGCATGTGCGGCAGGTGGCTCACTGCGGCGAAGGCGGCGTCGTGATTCTCCGGCGACATGCGCAGCACCTGCGAACCGATGGCGGCCCACACGTCGGTCGCCTTTTGCAGCAGGTCGGGATCGGTCTGTGCGATCGGCGTCAGGATGACCTGGCGGTTGGTGTAGAGGGCGGCGTCGGCATGCCCGATGCCCGCCACTTCCTTGCCGGCAATCGGGTGCGCCGGCACGAAGCTCGACACCCGCTCCTTCAGCACGCGCCGCGCCGCGTCGATGACGTCGCGCTTGGTCGAGCCCACGTCCATGAACAGCACGCCGGGTTCGACCAGGTGGCGGATCGCTTTCAGGGTGGCTTCGGTGGCCGACACGGGCACGGCGATGAGCACGATGTCCGAGCCCGAGACAGCCAGCAGCGCCGACTCGGCGGCCACGTCGATGACGCCGAGCTTCTTCGCCTTCTCGGTGGTCGAAGGGGACTTGCTGTAGCCGATGACCCGCTTCACGAGTCCGGCCCGCTTCAAGGCGAGCGCAAATGAGCCGCCCATGAGGCCACAGCCGATGACGCCGAGTTGGGTGAACATCAGTGCACGTCGATGGGGTAGGTGCCTAGGACCTTGAAGAAGGCGCAGACGGCGCGCAGTTCCTTCAGCGCGGCGGCGACTTCGGGCTGGTCGGGATGCCCCTGAACGTCGATGTAGAAGTAGTACTCCCACTGCCCCGACCGCGCCGGGCGCGACTCGAAGCGGCTCATCGACACGCCATGCTGCTTCAGCGGAACCAGCATGTCGTGCACTGCGCCCGGGCGGTTCGTCACCGACACCACGAGGCTGGTGCAGTCATGCCCGGAGGCCTGCGGCTGCGGATGGCGCCCGGGGTGGGTGAGGATCGCGAAGCGCGTGCGGTTGTGCGGGTCGTCCTGCACCGCGGGCGCAACGACGTGCAGGCCGAACTCGCTGGCCGCGCGCTCGCTGGCCAGCGCCGCGAGCGACGGGTCGAGGCTGGCGAGGCGGGCCCCCTCGGCGTTGCTAGCCACCGGGCGCCGTTCGACACTGGGCAAGTGGTAGCTGAGCCAGCCATGGCACTGCGCCAGCGCCTGCGGGTGCGCGCACACGGCGGTGATGCCGTCGAGCGTGTTCTCGCGGCGCAGCAGGTTCTGGCGCACGAACAGGCTGGTCTCGCCGATGATGAACAGCGGTTCGGTGAGAAAGAGATCGAGGGAGCGTGCCACCACGCCCTCGGTCGAGTTCTCGACCGGCACGACGCCGAAGTCGGCCGCGCCGGCGGTCGTGGTGCGAAACACCTCGTCGATGCTGGCACAGGGCACGCGCACGATCGAGGAGCCGAAGAAGCCCAGGGCGGCCTGCTCGCTGAAGGTGCCCGGCGGCCCGAGGTAGGCCACGCGTGTCGGCGTTTCCAGGGCCCGGCAGGCCGACATGATCTCGCGCCAGATCGGCGCGACGCTGTCGGACTTCAGCGGACCCGGGTTCGAGGCCTTCAGGCCGTCGATGACTTGCGCCTCGCGTTCGGGACGGAAAGCCACCGAGCCTTCCTTCTTCTTCACCTCGCCGACCTCCTGCGCGAGCGCAGCGCGCCGGTTCAGCAGCGCAAGCAGCTCGCGGTCGACCGCATCGATCTGGGTCCGCAGAGCGAGGAGGGCAGGGTTGGTGGCGGGGGGCGATTCAGCCATGGCGTGCAGCGGCAAATTCTCGCACGCGCACGGGCCCGCGCAGGGCGCGGGCGAACGGATCGGCGGGAGGGCGATTCATCGTTCCCCGGCGACTACTTGCTGGCCGCCTTGGCTGGCGGCTTGGCGCCCGATGCGGCCGGCTTGCCGGCACCATTGCCGGCCGCCGCGCGCAGCGTGTTGCCCATCTTCTGTTGCAGCGCCTGCAACTTCGGGTCGAGCACCGGGCTCGCTTCGGCAAGCAGCTTCTTCAGCATTGCGCTTTGCAGCTCCGGGCCGACTTGCTGGTATTTCTTGTTCACCGGAGATTCGAACCAGGCGACCAGTTGCCTCAGTTCGTCTTCGTTGAACTTCTCTTCGAGCACCGGACCGACGGTCGTGGGCGCCAGCTTGATCGCCTGGTCGCGAATCACCGGGTACGCCTCTTCGACGAACTTCTGCGCGTCGGCCTGCAAGGTCTTGGCAGTCGCCTCTCGCTTGTCGGCCGGCACCTGCGACTGCAAGGCGTTGCCCGCATGCTGCATCAGCTGCACCACCGGTCTCTCCGCGATCGACTTGGCCATGTTGTCGATGCCGGGCTGCTGCAGGACGAGCAACTTGGCCACGAGTTCCTTCTTGGCGGGGCTGCTCTGCGCGGACGCGAGCGTGGCGCAGGTCATCAGCGCCACGGCAATGATTCGTTTCATCAGGAGTTCTCCTCGGGTGTTGGCTCGTCGCCGTTCCCGTTGGCATCGTTCGCGTCGTTTTCGACGATGCGTTGCAGGCCGCTCAGCGTCGAGCCGTCGTCGAGGGCGATCAGCGTCACCCCCTGCGTGGCGCGACCCAGTTCGCGGATCTCAGAGACGCGCGTTCTCACGAGCACGCCCTTGTCGGTGATCAGCATGATCTCGTCGTCCGGCCGCACCAGCGTCGCGGCCACGACCCGGCCGTTGCGCTCGCTCTGCTGGATGGCGATCATTCCCTTGGTACCGCGCCCATGGCGCGTGTATTCGACGATCGAGGTGCGCTTGCCGTAGCCGCGCTCGGTGGCGGTCAGCACGCTCTGCGTTTCGTCTTCGGCGACGAGCATCGCGATGACGCTCTGGCCTTCCTCGAGCATCATGCCGCGCACGCCACGCGCGTTGCGGCCCATCGGACGCACGTCTTCCTCATCGAAGCGCACGGCCTTGCCGCCGTCGCTGAAGAGCATCACGTCGTGTTTGCCGTCGGTCAGCGCGGCGCCGATCAGGTAGTCGCCGGGATCGAGGTCGACCGCGATGATGCCGGCCTTGCGCGGGTTGCTGAATTCATCCAGTGCCGTCTTCTTGACGGTGCCCTGTGCGGTGGCCATGAACACGTAGTGGTCCGGCGGAAAGCTGCGGAAGCCGTTCGTCAGCGGCAGCACGACGTTGACCTTTTCGCCCTGCTGCAGCGGGAACATGTTGACGATCGGCTTTCCGCGAGAGTTGCGCGAGCCCTGCGGCACCTCCCAGACCTTGAGCCAGTAGACCCGGCCCTTGTTGGTGAAGCACAGGATGTAGTCGTGCGTGTTGGCGATGAAGAGCTCGTCGACCCAGTCGTCTTCCTTCGTCTGCGTTGCCTGCTTGCCGCGGCCGCCGCGCTTCTGAGCCCTGTATTCCGACAGCGCCTGGCTCTTGATGTAGCCGGTGTGGCTCAAGGTCACGACCATGTCGGTGGGCGTGATCAGGTCTTCGGTGCCGAGGTCTTGCGCGTTGTGCTCGATCACGCTGCGGCGTGCGCCGACCTTGGTCTGGCCGAACTCGGTCTTGATGGCCGCGAGCTCGTCGGAAATGATGGTCGTCACGCGGGCCGGCGTCGCCAGGATGTTCAACAGGTCGGCGATCTCGGACATCACCTGCTTGTACTCGCCGATGATCTTGTCCTGCTCGAGGCCAGTCAGGCGCTGCAGGCGCATCTGCAGGATTTCGCTCGCCTGCGCGTCGGACAGGCGATACAGCCCGTCGGGCTGCATGCCGTAGTCCTTGGGCAGGCCCTCGGGCCGGAACGATTCGCGCCCGCCCGGCGCCTCCTTCTCGGCGCGCGCGAGCATCTCGCGCACCATCGAGGAGTCCCAGCTCTTGCTCATCAGCGCGGCCTTCGCGACCGGCGGCGTCGGCGAGGTCTTGATCGTTTCGATGAACTCGTCGATGTTGGCGAGCGCCACCGCCAGGCCTTCGAGCACGTGGCCGCGTTCGCGCGCCTTGCGCAGCTCGAACACCGTCCGGCGCGTGACCACTTCGCGGCGGTGCTCGAGGAAGATCTCGATCAGCGTCTTCAGGTTGCACAGCTTCGGCTGGTTGTCGATCAGCGCGACCATGTTGATGCCGAAGGTGTCCTGCAGCTGCGTCTGCTTGTACAGGTTGTTCAGCACCACCTCGGGCACTTCGCCGCGCTTGAGTTCGATCACCACGCGCATGCCCGACTTGTCGGACTCGTCCTGGATGTGGCTGATGCCCTCGAGCTTCTTCTCGTGAACCAGCTCGGCCATGCGCTCGAGCAGGTTCTTCTTGTTCACCTGGTAGGGAATCTCGTCGACGATGATCGCCTGGCGCTGGCCGCGGTCGATGTCCTCGAAGTGGCACTTCGCGCGCATCACCACCTTGCCGCGACCGGTGCGGTAACCCTCGCGCACGCCGTTCAAGCCGTAGATGATGCCCGCCGTAGGGAAGTCGGGCGCCGGAATGATCTCCATCAATTCATCGATCGTCGCGCCCGGGTTCTTCAGCATGTGCTGGCAGGCGTCGACGACCTCGTTGAGGTTGTGCGGCGGAATGTTGGTCGCCATACCCACCGCGATGCCGGCGGCCCCATTGACCAGCAGATTGGGCAGCCGCGTCGGCAGCACCAGCGGCTCTTTCTCGCTGCCGTCGTAGTTGGGGCCGAAGTCGACGGTTTCCTTGTCGATGTCTGCCAGCATCTCGTGCGAGATCTTCGACAGGCGGATTTCCGTGTAGCGCATCGCCGCGGCGTTGTCGCCATCGACCGAGCCGAAGTTCCCTTGCCCATCGACGAGCATGTGGCGCAGCGAGAAGTCCTGCGCCATGCGCACGATGGTGTCGTACACCGCACTGTCGCCGTGCGGGTGGTACTTGCCGATCACGTCCCCGACGATGCGCGCGGACTTCTTGTAGGGCCGGTTCCAGTCGTTGTTCAGCTCGTGCATCGCGAACAGAACGCGCCGGTGCACGGGCTTGAGGCCATCGCGCGCATCGGGCAGTGCACGCCCCACGATCACGCTCATCGCGTAATCAAGGTATGAACGCCGCATCTCCTCTTCGAGGCTGATCGGCAGGGTTTCCTTGGCGAATTGAGTCATGGGAGAGGCGAGGGGCCGATGCTTGCCCGCCAGTGAGAAGAGCGAAGCCCGACATTCTAATTGCCGCAGGCTGTAGTACCAGAGCAACACTGCCCTGTGCGTCAGCCCCGAGGAGGCTCAAAGCCTGGGTCTGCTGGCACAATCGTCCGGGTGGTAGGCCATTCGTGTAAGCGAAGGTTTGCCAGCGTTTTCCGATTCCAGTTCGGACGTTTTGCAGAAACTAACTGCACCTTCCCTCGAGAGGAGAATCATGAAGAAACTGAACAAGGTGGCGTCGCTCTTCGCTTCCGCCACGCTCGCTGTTTCAGCAGCGGGTGTGTTCGCTCAAACCGCCCCGAAGAGTGTTGACAACTGGGTCAATGCCACTGGTATTCCCTGGAAGAACGGCACCAACGAACTGTGCTGGCGCGACGCCGCCTGGACCCCGGCGACCGCTCACCCCGATTGCGATGGCGCGATCAAGGCGCCGCCGCCCCCGCCGCCGCCTGCTCCGGTAGCTCCGCCTCCGCCCGCGGTCGCTCCTCCTGTTGCCCCGCCGCCCCCGCCGCCCCCGCCGCCCGCTCCGGTGAGCGAGAAGGTCACCTTCGCGGCTGACGCGTTCTTCGACTTCAACAAGTCGAACCTCAAGCCCGAGGGCCGCGCCAAGCTCGACGATCTGGTCAGCAAGATGCAAGGCATCAATCTCGAGGTCATCATCGCCGTCGGCCACACCGACGCGGTCGGTGGCGATGCCTACAACCAGAAGCTGTCGATCAAGCGCGCCGATGCCGTCAAGAACTACCTGACGAGCAAGGGTGTCGAGAAGAACCGCGTGTACACCGAAGGCAAGGGCGAGAAGCAGCCTGTGGCCGACAACAAGACCAGCGAAGGCCGCGCGAAGAACCGCCGCGTGGAAATCGAAGTGGTCGGCACGCGCACTCGCAAGTAAGCAGCTCCGCTCTGAACCATGAAAACCCCGCCTCGGCGGGGTTTTTGTTTTTCGGCTTGTTCCAAAGCGAAAGCGAGGCGGATTCCGAGAATTCCTGCCGCGACCCATTGGTTAACATCGCGGCATGACGACGCTCAACGCCGACCCCCAGGAACTGGCCAAATTCAGCGAGTTGGCTCACCGCTGGTGGGATCCGGAGAGCGAGTTTCGGCCGCTGCACGAGATCAATCCCCTGCGCCTGGACTGGATCGACCAGCAAGCGCGGCTGGCCGGCAAGCGCGTCGTCGACATCGGCTGCGGCGGCGGCATCCTCTCGGATTCAATGGCTCGCCGCGGCGCGAATGTGCTGGGCATCGACCTGGCCGGCAAGGCGCTGAAGGTTGCGCAGCTGCACGCAATGGAGGCCGGTACCGGCAACGTCGAATACCGTGAAATTGCCGCCGAGGCACTGGCGGCGGAGATGCCGGCGCAGTTCGACGTCGTCACCTGCATGGAGATGCTCGAGCATGTGCCCGAGCCTGCGTCGGTGGTGCGTGCGTGCAGCACGCTCGTCAAGCCGGGCGGCTGGGTCTTCTATTCGACCATCAACCGCAACGCCAAGGCGTTCCTGCTGGCGATCGTTGGCGCCGAGTACGTCTTGCGCATGCTGCCCCGAGGCACGCATGAATACGCACGGTTCATCCGGCCGAGCGAGCTCGCGCAGTATTGCCGCGACGCCGGCCTCGAGCCGCAGACCACGCGTGGCATGGAATACAACCCGCTGACGCAGCGCTATACGCTGTCGTCGGACACCGGCGTCAACTACCTTCTAGCCTGCCGCAAAGACGCATGATGCTCGACCGCTTTGAGGCGGTGCTGTTCGACCTGGACGGCACGCTGATCGACAGCGCGCCCGATCTGGCCGGAGCGGCCAACGAGTTGCGTGCCGCGCACGGGCTGCCGGCGCTTCCCTACGAATGTTTCCGCCCGATGGTCGGCTCCGGCGCGCGCGGCATGGTGGGCGTGGCCTTCGACGTGGGCCCGCAGCACGAACGCTTCGCCGAGCTGCGCGACGACTTTCTGCGCCGCTACGAACAGCGCATGACGCACGAAACGCGCGTCTTCGATGCGGTGATCCCGGTGCTCGAGGTGCTGGAGCGCACGCGGCGCCCCTGGGGCATCGTCACCAACAAGGCCGCGCGTTTCACGGACCCGCTGATTCGCTCGCTGGGGCTGCATCCGCGCGCCGCTGCGGTCGTCGCCGGCGACACGACGCCGCACTCGAAGCCGCATCCGGCGCCGCTGATCGAGGCGGCGCGGCGGCTGGGCTGCGAGCCCTCGCAGTGCATCTACATCGGCGACGACGTGCGCGACGTCCAGGCCGGTCTGGCTGCCGGCATGACCACGGTGGTCGCGGGCTGGGGCTACCTCGGCAACGGCGAGCCGATCGAGTCCTGGGGCGCGCAATACATTGCCCGAACGCCGGCCGAACTCTTGAACCTTTTGGGCCTGGCCTAAACTAAGAGCTTCCTGGGGCCGACTTGGCTTCGACGTGGGTGCGGAGTTGGAACAGGGCATGCCGAGGACCAGTACCCTCGTAAATCCATCTGGAACAAAGTAACTGCGAACGACTCTTCGTACGCTCTCGCCGCTTAAAACCGGTGAGCTTCGCAACGGTTGGCCGATGGGCCGGGTCTGAGGGGCAACCCAAGGACTGCGAAGTCATACACATTGGCTCGCTCTGGGTTGGGTCACTCAGCACAGGGCTAAATCAAGTGACTCGGGGTGAACGCAGCGTGCTGCTGCGCGGCGTGCGCCCTCAAAACCAAATCAGCCAGCTAAGCATGTAGATCTGCCCGACGATGGCTTGCGGACGGGGGTTCGATTCCCCCCGGCTCCACCAAGTTGCTGTACGGCGTCAACCGCCGATGAACGAAGCTCCTAAGTAAATCAACGACTTAGGAGCTTTTTTCATGCGCCGACGGTCGCCGAAGGTCGCCGAAAAGCGGCCCGTGATACAGCAACTAACGCCCCAGGGGCTATGACACTTCGGTCGGCTTGGTCGGCGATAGCGACAGCAAGGCCGCGCACCGCAACCAGCCTACGGTGAATGCCTCAAAGGTGAGCACCTGGCCGTGCGCGAAGTCGCAATGCCGACTGCCAGCATTCCCATGAGCAACATTGCGTACGTCGATGGCTCTGGAATCGCGACGACGTCTGGCGTGATCTTCACGCTGTTCAGCAGAATCGTGGACCAGGCATACGACCAGTGCTCTTGTTGACCGACGATTCCACACAATGAAAGGTCGAGGACTGTGCAGCGGGCCATGCCGCCGTACGCCACCAGCGACACTTCGAGGTAGCCATCACCAGCGATTTGGGGTCCCGCCACATGTTGCGAAAAAGAGTAGGCGCCACTGCGCGTGTATGACTCCTGAACGCCCGTGTTCGTGAAGATGGCTGCGCCGCTCGTGTACAGAACCGTCCCGGGCGGGTACGTGCCCGTCAGAGCGTCATCTTCGGGCTGCACAACGTACTCGGACGATTCGACGCTCAAGTTGAAAGTGAGCTGATAGCCCTGAATTCCAAATCCAGCTCTTGGCGTGAAGTCGA
>CAJPFZ010000109.1 GCA_905339355.1 Burkholderiaceae bacterium | reverse complement strand
GGTGTTGGCCTTGTTCTGCAGCTCGCGCCGCAGGTCGGTGACGCGCTTGTCGAAGGTCGCCGCCGAGATCTCGCGAAAGCGCACCAGGATGCTGGAGACGTTCTCGCGGCTCGTGGACACCACGAAGCGCAGGTCGGCGACGCCGCGGATGCCGTCCTCGAGCGGGTTCGTCACGAGGCGCTCGATGTCCTCGGCCGAGGCGCCAGGCAGCACCGTCGTGATGCCGACCCAGTTGAAGTTGATCTCCGGGTCTTGCGCCCGCGGCATCGTCAGGTAGCTGATGACGCCAAGCATCAGCACCACCGCGAAGGTGACGTTGGCGAGCGGATGGTTGCGGATCAGCGCGCGCAGCAGGTTCATCGCCGGGCCGCCTTCAACGCGACAGCGTGACGGCCTGGCCGTCTTGCAGCGCGGCGTGGCCGCCGACGACCACCAGCGCATTCGGCGCCAGCTCGGCAGCGGCCGCGCGGCCCTCCTGCGCCTGCGGCAGCGGCACGAAGCGCGCCTTGCCCGACTCGACGACGAACACCCCCAGACGCCCCGCGCGCTGCACCAGCAGCGATGCCGGCAGGTGCGGCCGGTGGCCCGACCAGCGCAGCTGGCCGGCGCTGCCGACGATGACCGGCTGCTGCGGCGCGAGCCGCACCTCCACCGTGCGCGCCGGCGCCGAGACCGTGGCCGAGACGCGCAGCAGTTTCAGAGGCACCGTGCGGTCGGAAGCGACGAACTCGACCTGCCCGCTGGCGCGCACACCTGCCACGTCGGCCAGCGCGATCTGCGCGCTCACCTCCGCTGCGTCGGTCTGCGTCAGTACATACAGCGGCGTGCCGGCGGCGACGAACTCGCCTGTCTGGGCCAGTCGCTCCTTCACGCTTGCATCGAATGGCGCGTTGATGCGCGTCTTGGCGAGCGCGTGCTCTGCGGTGGCGAGCTGCGCTCGCTGGGCGGCCAGCTCGCTTTGCGCGAGCTGCACGTCGGTTTCGCGCGCGTTCAGCGCCTCGCGCGAGAAGAAGCCCTGATCGACCAGCTCGCGGGCGCGCTTCAGCTGCTGTTGCGCCAGTGTGAGCCGTGCCTGGCTGGACTGGACGGCCGCACGTGCCCGGTCGCGTGCGAGGCGATGGTCGGTGGCGTCGAGTTCGACCAGCAGCGCGCCGCGGCGCACGCCGGCGCCGGTGTCGGCCGTCCAGCGCAGCACGCGCCCGGGCACCTCGGCCGCGAGCCGCGCCTCGTTGCGCGCCACCACGCTGGCCGGCGCTTCGCGCAACGGGCGCAGGGCCACCTGCTCGAAGACCCGCGTCTTCACGGCAGGGGCCGAGGCGGCGAGCGCTGGCGGCTGCTGGGCCAAGGCGAGCGAGGTGCCCAGGAACAGGGCAAAGGCGGTGGCGAGACGGTGGGTCATGGTGCGAGGCGGTGCGGTGCCGGCGCAATCTACACCACCGCCTGCTGCGCGGGGTTTCAAGGCCAGGCGTTGCCTGGCCGGTGCCGCCGGGCGGCGTCAATCACCGTCGTGGAAGCTGCACCGAGAAGCTCGTGCCGGCCTCGTCCGACGAATCGAGCCGGATCTGCCCGCCGTGTGCGCGCGCGATCTCGCGTGCGATGAACAGGCCGAGGCCGAGGCCCGAGGATGCCACCGAATTCGAAGCGCGCGGCGCCGCGTTGCGCAGCAGCGGCCGGAAGATCTGCGCGTGCAGCGCCGCCGGTATCGGCGGGCCCTGGTTGCGAACGGTGATCGCGAGCGTGTCGTCCGCGCCGTCCACCAGGATGTCCACCGGTGAGGCGCCGTCGCCGTGCTGGATCGCGTTGCTGATGAGGTTGGACAGCATCTGCGCCAGCCGCGCTCCGTCGAAGCTGCCTTCGAGCTCACCGCTGCAGCGCAAGGCGAGCGACCGTCCGGGATGCAGGGCCTCGAGTTCCTCCACTGCCTGACGCAGCACCGGCTCGAGGTGGACCGGCGCGCGCCGCACCGGCAGTCCCTTGCCCAGCCGGGTGCGCGTGTAATCCAGCAGGTCTTCGACCATGCGCCGCATGCGCTCGGCGCTGCTCAGCACGCGAAACGCCGCCTTGGTCTGCGCCGGCTGCATGCCCTCGGTGCGCAGCAGGTATTGGGCCGACATCGTGATCGAGCCCAGCGGGTTGCGCAGGTCGTGGCCCAGCACGCCGATCAGCGTGTCGCGCGCGTGCGCCACGGCTTCGGTGTAGCGCGAGACCGCCTCCATCAGCGCCTTGTCGATCGACTCGTTGAAGCGCACCAGCTCCGCAAGCCGCTCGTGGTCGCCGGCCTCGCCGTGGGGCAGCCAATGCCGGGCCACGCTCGCGCGAAGCGCGCGGTACTCGTCGACCAGCTGGTGGATCGTGAAGCCGGCGTTGAAGCGCGCGAGCGCATGTCCACCCGCCACCTTGAGCAGCTCGGGCGCGGCGCTCGCTGCCTCGGTGTGTGCATGCGGCGCATCGGCATCCTGGCCCGCGGGCTGGGCCTGCATGTCGAGCGCCACCGCGTGCAGCGTGGCCGCCGCACTCTCGCGCAGCATGTCGGTTCCCGGTGTCTTCTGCGCCGCCGCCGGGGATCCGGCCCGCTGCTCGAAGGCCGACACCAGTTCGCCCGTCGATTCGACGATGAAGTCGCTCAATCGCACCAATCCCCCTTGGCCGCCGGATGGTTGCGGCCTGCTCTGCAGATGATCTTTTCAAAAATGGTAGCTCGGCTTGGGCCGCAAAGGCAGCTTGCTTACGGGCCGTTGCAGGCGTGCCGCGCCTCGCGACGCGAGCCGGGTAACGCGTGCGCGTGTCATGTAAACGGGGTAAGACGGGGCAAGAGTGCTTGGAGCCGATGGGGGTGGCGGTTGCAATGGCGCTCCTTGCAACTCACCAGAGGATTCTCCGATGGCAACTCTCTCCTCGATCGCCCGTGCCTGCCTGAGCGCTGCGCTTGTCAGCGCCACCTTCTCCGCCGCCGCGCAGGCAACGTCACCCGCGCAACCCCAGGCGCCCGCGCCACAGACGCAGGCACCCGCGGCCACCGATCCCGCCGCGGCGAGCAATGCCTCCGCCGCGGACACCGCCTTCAAGCGCGCCGACGTCAATGGCGACGGCAAGCTTTCCAGCGACGAGGCGCGCCAGTATCCCGCGCTCGCCGGCAAGTTCACCGAGTTCGACAAGGACGCCGACGGCGCGCTGTCGAGCCAGGAGTTCTCCGCCGGCGTGATGTCGGGCAAGAACTGAGCTTCGCCCGACGCCATGCCCGCGACCGCGGGCATGGGAGCATTCCGACATGCGCCTTGGCGGCAGGCCGACACGAAGACGGCCGCCAGCCCGACCGCCCGCACGCGCAGCAGCGGCTACGCTTTGGCGGCATGGAACTGACCATTCGTCCGATGGCGGTCGACGACGCGCCTCACGTGGCCGGCCTTGCCCACGAGGCGGGCTACCAGGCCATGCCCGACGAGGTGGCGCAGCGCTTTCGCCGCTTGATGCTGCTGCCGAACCAGGGCTTGTTCGTCGCCAGCGAGGGCGGCGAGATGGTGGGCTGGGCGCACGTCCAGGGTGTTTTGCAGCTGCATGCTGCCAGCTACGCCGCGGTGGTGGGGCTCATCGTGTGCAGGCCGATGCGCGGTCGCGGCATCGGCCAGGCCTTGCTCGGCTCGTGCCGCGATTGGGGGCAGGCCAACGGCTTCGCCGATTTGCGGCTGCCTTGATGCGCCTGCCTGTTCCCCTCAGCTGTCGAACACGGTCGCCAGCGAGCGAAAGCCCTTCGCCTCGATCGGATTGCCCGACGGATCGCGAAAGAACATCGTCCACTGCTCGCCGGGCTCGTGCTCGAAGCGAACCTCCGGCTCGATCACGAAGCTGACCCGGGCGGCGCGCAGCCGATCGGCGAGCGAGCGCCAGTCGGGCAGCTCCAGCACCACGCCGAGGTGCGGCATCGGCACCAGATGCTCGCCCACGTGGCCGGTGTCGGTGGTGGCGAAGGGCTCGCCCAGATGCAGCGAGATCTGGTGGCCGAAGAAGTCGAAGTCGACCCAGGTTGCGGTGCTGCGGCCCTCACGGCAGCCGAGCACTCCGGCGTAGAAGCGGCGCGCCGCATCGAGGTCGCGCACGTGGTAGGCGAGGTGGAAGAGGCTGCGCATCGGGGGTTCTCTTCATCGCAATGAGCGGAGCGCACATCGTACGTGCGAGGCGTCGTCCCTGCGCGGCGCAGGGCTCTCAGCGCGGCATGTACCGGTCCCAGTAACCCGCCGCCGGCTCGATCTGTTGCACCACGTCGACCCACATGCCCGCTGGGTCGACGAGCCCGAAGCGGCGCTGGCCCCACGCCTCGTCGCGCAGCGGGTACGCGATCGGCACGCCAGCGCGCTCGAGCCGCCGGAATTCGGCGGCCGCGTCGGCCACCTGCAGCGTCAGGAACAGGCCGCGGCCGTTGAAGCGCTCCGGTCCCGGCGGCTGCGAGGGATGGTCCGGCGACATGAAGGCGATGGCATGGGCGCCGTTGGCGAGGTAGATGAACCATGTCGCCTCGAACACCACGTCGAAGCCGAGCTGGCGCACATAGAAGTCGCGGCTTTGCGCCAGCTTGTCGGTCACGACGACGGGGTAGGAGGATTGCAGTTGCATGGCTGGACCTTTGATGGACGGCGCGGCGGGGGCAGCCGGGGCGGTGGCGCATTGAAACAGCGCAAGGACCACGGCGGCGATCCGCAGCGTCCTGGACGAGCGAGTCATCGCGAACTCCTGTTGACGAAGGAGCGTTCAGTATTCGCCGTGGGCGCGCGCCGGGTCTTGAAGAAAAACGACGCGGCGGCCCGGCGTGGCGCCCGTGAGGCTTTCGAGTTCGCGGGTCATGTGGCTCTGGTCGGCATAGCCTGCCTGGGCGGCCACGTCGGCGAGCGAAGCGCCGCCATCG
>CAJPFZ010000108.1 GCA_905339355.1 Burkholderiaceae bacterium | reverse complement strand
GGACCCGATGGCGGAGGCGAATGCGTCGATGATGTTGCGGATGGGCTCGCGCTTGAGCTTGAGCGCCGCCTGGTTGACGACGAGGCGCGAGGAGATCTGCATGATCTCCTCGACCTCGACGAGCTGGTTGGCCTTCAAGGTACTGCCGGTGGACACCAGGTCGACGATCGCGTCCGCCAGGCCGGTGAGCGGCGCGAGTTCCATCGAGCCGTACAGCTTGATCAGGTCGACATGAACGCCCTTGTTGGCGAAGTGTTCGCTGGCGCAGGCGGTGTACTTGGTGGCCACCCGAATGCGCGAGCCCTGCCTGACCGCGGCCGCGTAGTCGAAATCGACACGTGCGGCGACGCTCATACGGCACTTCGCGATCTTGAGGTCCAGCGGCTGGTACAGCCCTTCGCCGCCGTGTTCGAGCAAGGTGTCGCGCCCGGTCACCCCGAGGTCCGCGCCGCCGTACTGCACGTAGGTCGGGACATCCGTGGCACGCACGAGCACCACGCGAACGTCGGGGCGGCTGGTGCCGATGATCAGCTTGCGCGACTTCTCGGGATCCTCGCTGACTTCGATGCCCGCCGCTTTGAGCAGCGGAAGCGTCTCGTCGAAGATCCGGCCTTTGGAGAGAGCGAGGGTGATCATTTGACGCGCTCGATGTCGGCGCCGATGCCGCGCAGCTTGGCTTCCATCTGGTCGTAGCCGCGGTCCAGGTGGTAGATGCGGTCGACGATGGTTTCGCCGTCGGCCACCAGGCCCGCAATCACCAGGCTCGCCGAGGCGCGCAGGTCGGTCGCCATGACCGTGGCGCCCGACAGCTTGTCCACGCCGTTGATCATCGCGGTGTGCCCGTCGACCTCGATGCGCGCGCCCAGGCGCACGAGTTCGTTGACGTGCATGAAGCGGTTCTCGAAGATCGTCTCGGTGATGCGCGCGCTGCCCTCGGCAATGCAGTCCAGCGCCATGAACTGCGCTTGCATGTCGGTCGGGAACGCCGGGTACTCGCTGGTGCGAAAGCCCACCGCGCGCGGCCGCTGGTCGCTCTTCACGCGAATCCAGTCGGCGCCGGCCTCGATCGTCACTCCCGCTTCGCGCAGCTTGTCGATCACCGCGCCCAGGTGCGCCGCCTGCGCGCTGCGCAACACCACGTCGCCGCCGGTGGCCGCCACGGCGCAAAGGAAGGTGCCGGTCTCGATTCGGTCGGGCACGATGCGGTGCGCCGCGTCCGGCGCGAGGCCATGCAGCCGCCCGACGCCCTGGATGCGGATGCGACCGCTGCCGTGGCCCTCGATCTTCGCGCCCATCTTGATCAGCATGTCGGCCAGGTCGGGGATCTCGGGCTCCTGCGCCGCGTTTTCGAGCACCGTCTCGCCATCGGCGAGCGCCGCGGCCATCATGAAGTTCTCGGTGCCGGTCACCGTGATCATGTCGGTCGTGATGCTTGCGCCCTTCAGGCGCTTGGCGCGCGCGACGATGTAGCCGTGCTCGACGCTGATCTCGGCGCCCATCGCGCGCAAGCCCTTGATGTGCTGGTCGACCGGGCGCGAGCCGATCGCGCAGCCGCCGGGCAGCGAGACACGCGCCTCGCCGAAACGCGCCAGCAGCGGGCCGAGCACGAGGATGGACGCGCGCATCGTCTTCACGAGGTCGTAGGGCGCCTCGGGCGACGTCACGCGGCCGGCATCGATGGTCGCGGTGCCCGGGTCTGTCGGGCTGCGCTCGGCCGTCGCGCCCATGTTGCGCAGCAGCTTGAGCATCGTGCTCACGTCCTGCAGGCGCGGCACGTTGGCGAGCGTCACCGGCTCGGCCGTCAGCAGCGCGGCGCAGATTTCAGGTAACGCAGCGTTCTTCGCGCCGGAGATCGTGACTTCGCCCGAGAGCCGGCGGCCACCGCGAATCAGAAGTTTGTCCATGAGCGTGTGTGCTGCCCATGCTCATCACGGCCCTCGAACCCGCTGGCGCAGGCCCGCCAGCCGCAGTGAACACTGCGGCGGGTGT
Source organism: Burkholderiaceae bacterium (assembly GCA_905339355.1). Lineage (GTDB taxonomy): Bacteria > Pseudomonadota > Gammaproteobacteria > Burkholderiales > Burkholderiaceae_C > Albitalea. The sequence continues at coordinate 4,063 of CAJPFZ010000108.1, read as the reverse complement.
CAGTGGTGATGAGGGGCGGCGGGAGTGGAAGCCCACTCGGCCGGGGTCAGCGTCTTCATCGACAGGGCGTGGATTTGCTTGCGCATTCTATCGCCCAGGGCCTTGTAAACCCGCTGGTGGCGGGCCACGCGGTTGCAGCCCTCGAATTCCTTGGACACGATGGTCGCGAAGAAATGCTGGCCGTCGCCCTCCACCTCGAGATGCTCGCAGTCGAGCCCTTGCGCGATGTAGCGCTGGACTTCGGAGGCGGTCGGATCGGCCATGATGGGCGGCATTCTAGCCTCGGCTTTGCGCCGACGGGACATGTTGCCGATCAGGCCCGCGCCGTCCTCAGGGTCGTTCGCCGTGCCCGGCCGAATGGGTTGCCGGGTCAGTGGCGGATCTTGTAGCCGATCCGCAGCAGGTGCAGGCAGATCGCCGCGACCACGACGAAGCTCGTACCGACCACGCCCAGGCTGACCCAGGGCGACACGTCGCTGACGCCGAAGAATCCGCGCCGGAAGCCGTCGATCATGTAGAAGAACGGGTTCAGGTGGCTCACCTCGTACCAGAATGGCGGCAGGGACTTGACCGAATAGAACACGCCCGAGAGGAAGGTCATCGGCATGATGATGAAGTTCTGGAACGCCGCCATCTGGTCGAACTTCTCCGCCCACAGGCCGGCGATGAGGCCGAGCGAGCCCAGCATGCCCGCCCCGAGCAGCGCGAAGACGACGATCCACCACGGCTCGGCGGCCGCGAGCGGCGCAAACCACAGCGTGACCAGCAGCACGCCAAGCCCCACCGCGAGACCGCGCACCACCGAGGCGCCGACGTAGGCGAGGTACCAGGCCCAGTGCGACAGCGGGGCGACCAGCAGGAACACGAGGTTGCCGGTGATCTTGCTCTGGATCAGCGAGGAGCTGCTGTTGGCGAACGCGTTCTGCAGCACGCTCATCATCACGAGCCCCGGGATCAGGAAGCTGGTATAGCCCACGCTGTCGAACACCTTCACCCGGTCGGACAGCACGTGGCCGAAGATCAGCAGGTAAAGCACGGCAGTGAGCACCGGCGCCGCAACCGTCTGGAACGACACCTTCCAGAACCGCAGCACTTCCTTGTAGAGCAGCGTGCGCGTGCCCGACAGCGGACCGGTGACGATGGCCCTCATGCCGTCACCGCCGCCTTTAGCGGCAAGGGCTTCGCCTCGCCCTGCATGATTTCGAGGAAGACGTTTTCCAGGTCGGCGCGGCCGATCTCCAGGTCTTCGGGCTGGCAGCCGGCAGCGTGCAGGATGGCGAGCACCTGCTCCACCTCCCTCGCGTCGTGTGCCTTGATCTGCACAATGCGGCCGGTGACACGCGACTGTGCGACCAGCTGCGGCGGCAGCGGCGTGTCCAGCTTGAAGCGCATCATCGTGCTCGCGGTGCCGGCGAGCAGCGCCGAAGTGCGATCGAGCGCGACCACACGCCCCTGCTTGAGCATGGCGATGCGCGCGCACAGCGCCTCGGCTTCTTCGAGGTAGTGAGTCGTCAGCAGCACCGTGTGGCCTTCCTTGTTGAGCCGCGCGACGAACTGCCACAGCGTTTGCCGCAGTTCCACGTCGACGCCGGCGGTCGGCTCGTCCAGCACGATCACCGGCGGCCGGTGCACCAGCGCCTGCGCCACCAGCACGCGCCGCTTCATGCCGCCGGAGAGCTGGCGCATGTTGGCGTCGGCCTTGTCGGCGAGCCCGAGGTGGGCGAGAAGTTCGTCGATCCAGGCGTCGTTGCGGCGCACGCCGAAGTAGCCGCTCTGGATGCGCAGCGCCTCGCGCACGCTGAAGAACGGGTCGAACACCAACTCCTGAGGCACGATGCCGAGGGTTCGCCGTGCCGCCGCGTAGTCTTTCAGGACGTCGTGGCCGTGTACCAGCACCCGCCCGCTGCTCGCACGCGCCAGCCCGGCAAGGATGCTGATCAGCGTCGTCTTGCCCGCACCGTTGGGGCCGAGCAGTCCGAAGAACTCGCCGGGCTCGATGTCGAAACTCACGTGATCGAGCGCATGGACGTCGCCACGGGCAGCGTGGTAGGTCTTGCTGACGTCCTGGAAAGAGATGGCTTGCATGGGCGCCGGAATTGTAGGCAGGGCTCCCGAATCGCGCTGTCTGAGCCGCGACAAGTTTGGACGGCACCCCACTTGGTGCTAGATTGCCCGCCAAACGAGAGTCCACAGAGAGACAACTCCACCCATGGCAACCCAGGCGAAGAAGCCGCGCCGCACCGCGGAGCGCATCCTCGAGGTCACGCTCGACCTGTTCAACCGCTTCGGCGAGCCCAATGTCTCCACCACGCTGATCTCGGCCGAGCTGAACATCAGCCCCGGCAACCTGTACTACCACTACCCGGCGAAAGACGAGCTGATCAACAGCCTGTTCGACCGCTACGAACGCGCGCTCAACGACCTGCTGCATGCCGCCGACAACGTGCGCAACGTCGAAGATGCGTGGCTGTTCTTTCACATGCTGTTCGAGCTGATCTGGCAGTACCGCTTCCTCTACCGCGACCTGAACGACCTGCTGAGCAAGAACCGGCGGCTCGAAACCCACTTCCAGTTCGTGCTGAAGAACAAGTCTCGCGCAGTGCAAAGCGTGCTCGACGGCATGAGCCGCGGCAACGCGATCCGCATCGATTCGCGCGAGGCCGAACCGGTGGCCACCTCGATGGTTGTCGTGCTGACCTACTGGCTCAGCTATGAGTACGTGCGCGATCCGCGCCGCGCGCTGGAGCCGGAAAGCGCGGGCGCCGCCATGATGCGCGGCGCCTTCCACGTGCTCAGCCTGCTGATGCCTTATCTCGAGCCCGCCCAGAAGGAGCATCTGCTCGGTCTGGTCGGCAACTACAACGCCAAGTGAGCGAAGGAGACACGTCATGGCGAAATGGACCGCTTTCCCCTACGACAACGCCGACTACGTCTACGACGCGGCCGCGCTGAAGAAGAACTGGGCGCGCCTGCACGCCGGCGACGCCGAGCCGCTGCCTAAGGACGACAAGGTGCTGGCCGCCTGGGCGCTCTACCACGCGGGCGAATTTCAGAAGGCGACCGAAGCCGGGCTGAAGGCGGGCGGCACCGGCATCACGGCGGCCAACAAGGCGCAGGCGATCTACGCCAACTACCTGGAAAAGAGCGAGAAGACCAAGCTCGCGCTGTTCATGGAAGTGGCCGAACGCGCCGAAGCGCAAGCCGCGGAAGAGCCGAAGAACGCCAACGCGCACTACCTGATGGCCTACGCGCTCGGCCGCTACAGCCAGGGCATCAGCGTGACCAAGGCCTTGGCGCAGGGCCTGGGCGGCAAGGTGAAGAACGCGCTGGAGACTGCCATCAAGCTCCAGCCCAAGCACGCCGACGCCCACATTGCCCTCGGCGCCTTCCATGCCGAGGTGATCGACAAGGTCGGCTCGCTGCTCGGCCGCACGCAAGGCGCGAGCAAGGACACGGGCCTCGCGATGTACAAGCAGGCGCTGAAGCTGAACCCGGCTTCCGCGATCGCGAAAGTCGAGTACGCCAACGGGCTGGTGATGCTCGAAGGCGAGAAGAAGATGAAGGAAGCCGAGAAGCTCTACGCCGAGGCTGCAGAGTGCGAGCCGATGGACGCGATGGAGCGGCTGGATGTCGAGATGGCCAAGGCCGAACTCGAGGACTGACGCGAACTGCCGGATTGGCCGCAGGCCGATTCAACATTCATGCTGGAACCCCCTCCCGGAGGGGGCCAGGGGGAGCAGTCCTGTATGCCGCGAAGCGGCATGACGGCCGCTACACGGCCGTCATGCCGCTTCGCCCCACGGGAGCATCAGTGTCACCATCACCAGCTTCTCGAACTCCGGCTCGAAGCGGTCGATGATCTCCTGCGGCTTGGGGCACAGCTTCTCGTCGGTGATGAGCCCGAACTGCACGCCGCCGCCGTAGGAGAGGATGCTGACCCCCACGCCGATGTTGCCCGACTGCGGCACCCAGAACATCGTCTGGCGCAGCGTCGAGCCGCAGAGCTTGAGCGGCTTGGCGGGCCCAGGAACATTGGTCATCACCGCCGTCGCCTTCTTCGCGA